>CAZKMC010000011.1:2586-22793 GCA_964553485.1 uncultured Comamonadaceae bacterium | reverse complement strand
ACACTCACACTCACACTCACACTCACACTCACACTCACACCCACACTCACACTCAAGACTCACACTCAAGACTCAAATCTCGAGTCTCAAGACTCGCATCTCAAGACTCGAGACTCAAAATCAGTGGATCACAGAAACACTCCTGCGAATAGTTTGATCGTCGTCTTGTAGTGTCATCACATAGTTTCCTGCAGACCAAGCCGAAACATCGATCAAGGTGTTTAGATCAGAAGTCTGAGCAGAATAAACCAATTCTCCAACAAGGTTGAATACTGTGACTTGAACCTTGCCTGTAAATCCAGTCAACTTCACGTTAAGTGATTGATTTGCTGGAATAGGATAAACGGCTGCGGTGAGGTTTTCAGAAGTCTCTTCAACACTCGTAGTGCAAACCATTTGGCTAATTCCGTGTGACTCGAAGTATTCTGTGAAAGTGTCCGCACCATTTGTAAGTGGCCACATGTCCTGCTCCACGATTGATCCATCAGGAGCAATTAAAATAAAGGTTGGGAAGGCACTGATATTGTACAAGTTCTCTGCCTCGATTCCGCCACCTTCAGTACCTGAGGCCGCTGGAGGAGCGGGTTCACCGGCGTAGTTCTCTTCATAAGCGATGACTGCGGCATCGCCCACCGTGTTTTCTACCGACAAGAAATAGATCTCATCACTTTCATTGCACCCAAAATTGTGAAATGCTTGAGTGTAATAAGGTTGGTTGGCTTGACAAGGCCCGCAGGTAGTAAAGAACCAGTCGACAACCACGTATTTGTCTTCGGCTAGTTTGTCGAACAAATTAAACTCTGTGCCATCCGTGAACGTGACGGTGAAATCAACTGCTTGAGTAAGATTCGTTTGCGAAACAGCAAGTAAACTGCCAATAGCACATACAACAATGAGTAAAAGTTTTTTCATAATTCTCCTTTTAAATGGTTTCAAGTTTAACCGAAGATAACCCTCAATCTTCTCGAAATGAAATAGATAAAAGAAACAAATTGGACTCCTAAAATGCGTGCTGGTAGGCTTGTCTGTATAACAACGGCGACATCTTACTCTGCACCCGAAAGACCTTGTTGAAGTGCGATAGGTTCTGAAAACCGCAAGCCTCCGCAATTTCGCTTACGGGCTTTTCCGTTTGAAGTAGTTGTCGGCGAACCTCCTGGACACGCACATCATTCACAAACTGGATCAAGGTTTTGCGTGTCCGATTTTTGAAGTAACGACAAAATGAAGAGGGGGTCATGTAGGCAATTTCAGCAACTTCGGAAAGAGAAATTTGAGAAGAATAATGCTCTGTGATATACGTTAAAACGCGGTCTAGACGCTCTCCTTCTGCCACTTGGCTGCGCATTGCTCTGGCTTCAGGAGAGAGTATTTCAACTTCTCCTTGCACCAGCATCTCAAATAATTCCATCAGCAATCGCATGCGCAGGGGACCACTCGATTTTTTAAGTTGTTGGAAGAGTCCTGCTACTCCAACAAGCCCGTTCATTCGGATCCCTTGTGTGGCTTGTTGCCATAGTTTATCAAGAGCCTCCATCTCCGGAAGAGCGAAAAATTGCGGGCCGAAAACATCCGGTTTGAAGAATACACTCAAGGCATGGGCCTTTGATTTTGGGTCGAATTCAGATTTGAATACATGCGGCACATTGGAGCCAATCACAAAAAAATTGCCCTCTTCATAGCTTCCAAATGCCTCAGCTACAAACCAGTTTCCCCTGCCTTTTGCCATCCACATGATTTGAATCTCCGGGTGGACATGCAAATGTGGATACAAGACTGATTGTAAATCTTCCTGAACTCGAAAACTCCAAGGGTCTGTTTTGGGAATCTCAAATGGAAGTGCCTTGGACATAATGCGAATAGAATGGTGTAAATATATCCTAATACACCTAGTATGATTTTGTAAAAGATAAAATAACACCAGAAATGCGCAATTGAGGTCTATCAAGCTCCCTCTTCTGGATTGTAACTTGCATCCCAAACTTCAACCACATGGATTTTAATTGGAAAGGCGTTTTTCCCGCAGTCACCACCAAGTTCACCACTCAAGATGAACTGGACATTCCGATGTTCTCTCACAACATCACAGCGCAAATCGAAGCGGGTGTAGACGGAATAGTCTTGGGCGGAACCTTGGGAGAAGCCAGCTCACTCAAAGCTTCTGAGAAACAAATTCTCACCAGAAAAGCAGTGGAACTTGCCAATGGTAAGATTCCGGTCATTTTGAACATTGCCGAACAAACCACAGAAGGTGCAATCGCCGCGGTCAAGGCAGCGGAAGATGCAGGGGCAAACGGCCTCATGATGCTGCCTCCAATGCGTTACAAAGCCAGTGATGACGAGACGGTAACCTATTTCACGGCGGTGGCAAAAAGTACGCAGCTCCCCATCATGATCTACAACAATCCGGTGGATTACAAGATTGAGGTAACGCTAGAAATGTTCGAACAACTATCGGAACATGCTAATATTCAGGCGGTTAAAGAGAGCACAAGAGACGTGAGCAATGTCACCCGTATGATCAATCGTTTCGGAAACCGCTTTCAGATCTTGTGTGGCGTGGACACTTTAGCCTTAGAGAGTCTCTTCATGGGGGCTCACGGCTGGGTGGCGGGGCTCGTTTGCGCATTCCCTAAAGAAACGGTGGCCATTTACCGCTTGGCTAAGGCCGGCAGGCATCAGGAAGCGCTAGAAATTTACCGCTGGTTCTTGCCGTTGCTGGAGCTGGATATTCACCCTAAATTGGTACAATATATCAAGTTGGCGGAGCAAATGACTGGCCTCGGAACTGAACATGTGCGTGCTCCTCGTTTGGCCCTATCGGGCGAGGAGAGGGCGCGTGTCCAATCAATTATCCAGCACGGCATAGTCAATAGACCTGCTCTACCCAATTATTTATAAATTGAAACACACGCATAGATGGAACTTACAGGAGCCAATGTGATTGGAAATAAAGAAGTGAAAACGGCAAACAATCCCCTCAAAGCGATTTCACCTGCTTCAGGGAAGGAACTTAGTGGGGAGTTTTCTCCAGCGGGATCTGCGGAAGTCATGGCAGCTGTGCTACAGGCGAATGCAGCTTTCGAAGTCTATCGCAACAAAACGGGAAGCCAGAAAGCGGCTTTTCTTCGCGCCATTGCCGATGAAATTTTGTCGCTGGAAGATGTGCTGATCGAACGTGCTATGGCGGAAAGCGGATTACCGGAGGCAAGACTGCGCGGAGAACGCGGTCGGACGATGGGACAACTCAAGATGTTTGCAGATCTGTTGGAAGAAGGTTCGTGGGTACGCCCGGCGCTTGAGCTTGCAGACCCAAACCGCACTCCATTTCCCAAACCGGATATTCGGAACCTGCTAATTCCCGTGGGACCGGTAGTGGTGTTTACGGCTAGTAATTTCCCGCTGGCTTTTTCAACAGCCGGCGGCGACACGGCCAGTGCATTGGCTGCAGGAAACCCCGTGATTGTGAAGGCGCATGAAAGTCATTTGGGCACCAATGAATTGGTAGCCAAAGCCATTTCACGGGCAGCTAAGAAAACGGGAATGCCTTCGGGAGTGTTCTCTTCTTTGAATGGTTCTGGCCATGAGTTGGGACAATTACTGGTGACCCATCCGGATGTGAAATCGGTGGCGTTTACCGGCTCTCAAAAGGGAGGCCTCGCATTGTATGACCTCGCCCAAAAGAGGGATGAACCGATACCGATATTTGCTGAAATGGGGAGTGTGAATCCTGTGGTCCTCTTCGCAAACTCTCTTCGGGCCAACGGCCCAAATATTTCAAAGACACTTGCAAATTCCCTTACCATGGGATGTGGTCAATTTTGCACAAATCCGGGACTCCTTTTGGTGCAGGAATATGAGGGATTGGACGAATGGCTGAATGGTTTTGCGCAGGAAGTTGCGGGTATAGGTGTCCACGGGATGTTGAACAGAGGAATCTATGAATCTTTCAAGGCAACCAAGAAAAAAATGTTGGAACTGCCTGAGGTAGAGTTGGTTGCAGAGTCTAATCCGGCTCAAGGGGAGGCATTAATCCCACGCAGTGGAGTAGCAAAAATTGACGCAGCGGAGTTTATTCAGAATCCGGATCTTCAGGATGAGGTCTTTGGGCCTTATTGCTTGGTAGTGGTTTGTAAGGACTCCAATGAGATCACCCAAGCTTGTAAGTCGCTGCATGGACAATTGACCGGAACGGTGTATGGAGAATTGGAAGATCTGAATGCAAACCCAGAGGCCATTGCCGCGTTACAGATGCAAGTGGGAAGATTGACATTTGGCGGAGCTCCAACAGGGGTAGAAGTCAATTCAGCCATGCAACACGGTGGACCTTTTCCCGCTACTACGGATGCTCGATTTACCAGCGTAGGCTCCCAAGCCATCTATCGATTTGTGCGCCCATTGGCGTATCAAAACTGGCCCAATGAAGCGTTGCCGGAAGAGCTGCAAGATGGAAATCCATTGGGCTTGTGGCGCGCGGTGAATGGCGTACCGGGAAAACATTAAAGATGGCGAGGTCAACTTTTCATTGCATCGATGCACATACCTGCGGAAATCCTGTGAGGCTTGTGAAAATAGGAGGTCCCCAGTTGAACGGGAACTCCATGATGGAACGCCGACAACATTTTTTGGAGGAATTTGACTGGATTCGCAAAGGATTGATGTTTGAACCAAGGGGCCACGACATGATGTCTGGGAGCATCTTGTACCCTCCTCAAGATCCACAAAACGATGTGGGAGTGCTCTTCATCGAAACCAGCGGATGTCTGCCAATGTGCGGACATGGCACCATTGGAACGGTGACCATCGCTATTGAAGAAGGATTGGTTGTTCCAAAAACCCCAGGAAAGTTGAGATTGGAAACACCCGCCGGATTGGTCCTCGTGAGCTACACGAAAAACCAACAAAAAGTGGTGAGCGTAAGGCTCACCAACGTGCCTTCATTTTTACATTCAAGCAAGCTTGAAGTGGAATGTCCCGATCTGGGCACCTTACAAGTAGACGTAGCCTACGGAGGGAATTTTTACGCCATCGTAGATCCGCAACCAAACTTCAAAGGACTGGAACACTTCTCGTCGCTGGACCTAGTACGATGGAGCAGGGTGTTGCGGGAAAGGCTCAACAAAAAATACACCTTTGAACACCCGGAAGACAAACGCATCAAAGGGCTGAGCCACATTGAGTGGACGGGTGCTGTGCTGGATGCAAATTCTGATGCACGGAATGCGGTTTTTTACGGCGAAAAGGCAATTGACAGGTCGCCGTGCGGAACAGGAACCAGCGCGCGCATGGCTCAGTGGGCTGCTCAGGGAAAGTTGAAAATGGGGGAAGAGTTTGTGCATGAAAGCATCATCGGAAGCAAGTTCATTGGAAGGATAGAATCAACCACACAGGTGGGTCCTTATGAGGCCATTGTCCCAAGCATTGAGGGATGGGCAAGGATTACTGGTTACAATCAAATATTTTTGGACGACGACGATCCGTTTAACCTAGGATTCACGGTGCTATGAAAAAAGTGGCCATTGTTGGGGGAGGAATCATTGGATGCTGTTCAGCCTATTATCTGGCAAAAGCAGGACATCAAGTTCAGGTATTGGACAAGATGCCGAAGGAAGATGAAAGTGGGTGTTCCTTTGTGAATTGCGGTTATTTGACGCCAAGTCATTTTGTGCCCCTTGCTGCACCGGGTGTCATTCAAAAAGGACTCAAATGGATGTTCAACAAAAAAAGTCCATTGCACATTGCAATGAAGTGGGACAAAGAACTATTTCGTTGGTTGAGGTTATTTGCGGCCAACAGCAATGAATCACACGTGGAAAGGTCTTCTGCAACCATGTTGGCCTTGAATCTCAAGAGCAAGCAGCTGTACGATGAGATGATTGCAGATGGCGTTGCTTTTACATCTCATCATTCCGGTTTGCTAGTGATGGCTCGCACCGAAAAAGGGCTTCACGGAGAATATGAAATGGCAGATGAGGCCGTCAAGATGGGGTTGAAGCCGATCAAGCTTGACCGCGCCGCACTTTCTGTTTATGAACCTCACGGAGAAATTGAAGCATTGGGCGGAGTGTTCTATCCAGAGGACGGGTTTTTTGACCCGCGACAGTTGCTCAAAGCGCTTCGGGTCAAATTGACTGAATTGGGGGTGGACTTCAAGCATGAAGCCGAAGTAAAACATTTGTCGTTTGATAGTGATGGTCAAATTGCTATTCACTTTAATGAAGACGTAATTCGGTGCGAGCATTTGGTGCTTGCGGCGGGAAGTTGGACCTCTGATTGGAATGAGATCATGGGCATCGAAATGCCATTGCAGGCGGGTAAAGGCTACAGTATGAATGTGACCAATATGCCTTTTAAGCTGATCCATCCAACCATCTTAGCAGAAGCAAAAATTGCCATGACACCCTTGCATGATGGTGTGAGAATTGGCGGAACAATGGAGATCAACGGAAGGAACTTGAAGATTACTGATGAGCGACTGACCGCAATCAAAGATGCAACCTCTCTGTATTTCCCCGAGATAAGAAAACACCATTTCAGAAAGACCATTTCAAACCGTGGCCTTCGACCATTGAGTCCGGATGGGATGCCGTATATAGGGAATCTGCGTCGCAGACCCAATGTGACTATTGCCACGGGCCATGCCATGGTGGGCATGAGTTTAGGTGCAGTGACCGGGCAAATGGTGGCACGTCTGGTAGATGGAGAAGAAACAGGATTCAACATGGAAATACTGCATCCTCAGCGCTTTGAAAAAGCCTAACGAATCACTACCCGTTGCCTTCCGAAAACCCCTTGAGAATCTGCAAGCGTCAAGAGGTATGTCCCGGAATTCAGCCGACTCACATCGATGACCTTCCCGCTTTGCACGGTTTCTGACCAGACCAGTCTTCCCTGCATATCATATAGATTGCCTTGCACATTTCCGGTTTGCTTGAAGTTTACTTGAAACTGCGAAGTACTTGGGTTCGGAAATACCTCAATGGCTAGTATTTCATTGTGTTCCTCTACCCCGACAATGGTGTAAGTAGACAAGTTCACATTGTCCACCCAGATGTGATTTCCGTAGCCGCCGAGGTTTGCAAAAGCTAGGGTCACACATGAGGCACCTGCTAGTGCTTCAAGATTCACAGTATCTGTACGCCATGCTATTGCACCACCAAGGTCATACCAGAACCAGGTGTAGTTACCGTCCACAGCGAGTTCGGATCCTAGTTTTTCATAGAGCACGCTCCATTCTTCAGCATCATCAATTTTGTACCAGACAGCAAGCCCATCAATGTATTCCGCATAGGTTTGGTAGCTCACATCAAAGAACAAGACGGGGTCAGCTACATTGCTGAAATCCATGGCAGGCATAACAAGTAGATCTGTTTGTCCCTGTGCATCTACCCAATAATTTGGGAACTGCGCCACGCCGTTGTTCTCTTCATCAAGGACTTGAGCATGCTCCCAACTTCCGGCACCTTCCGGGTCTTCGATCTTCCAATATTCAGGAGGAAAAGCGTCATTAAAATCCTCTGCCAACGGGAAACCAACTGGCTCATCCACCACTGTGATCATGTTCTCCCAAGTGAAGGTATCTGTGTTGCCATCCTCGTCAGTGACTGTAAGCGTAACGTCAAAGCTGCCCGCATTTGAGTATGCGATCTGCGGGCTCTCCAAGCTACTTTCCTCGGGCGACCCGCCCTCAAAAACCCACTCATAACTAGTGCCTGAACAACGCACCACGCTGTTATCCACGAACTGGATCAGTTCCTGTTCACACTGCACGCCCATGTTGACCTGCAGCTTGTTGGCCGTGAATCCAGCCAGGACATCTGAAGGTTCAAACACATCACTTTGGTGCACGCCTTGTGGTCCCGCCACGCGAATTTTCCCTTCGCAATAGAAGTTCTGAAGGAAGGTGGAAGTGTGGTCAATGGGGAGGCCCTCCGCGAAAGGCTCCCAATCAGACATGGTGCTATTGCGGTAGAAAACGCCAAGATTGGTGCCTACGAAAAGACCGCCATCCGTGCCGCGCTGGTGCGCGATAGAAACCACAAATTGATTGCCGATGGTAGACGTAGTTAGGTCTTGCCAATTCTCGCCACCGTCTGTAGTTTCATACACTTTGTTGTTTTCTCCGGTGTGGAGGATCACGAACCACATACGGTCTGGGTCTTCTCCGTCCACATCGATGTATTTGGCGGACGTATTATTGAACCCAACCTCGTTGTTTCCCGGGGTAATCTCTGCCCAGTTTGTGCCTGCGTCTTCCGATTTCCAGATACGGTAACTGCCATCTTTGTGGGTGAGGTAGATGCGGTTCGGATCTCTGGGTGAGACTTTCAAGTTGATGATCTTGTCGCCCCCAAAATCATGGATCAATTCCCAGGAAGCACCTCCGTTGGTGGAGTGCCAAAGCTCTGAGCCCACGGGCGAATACATGTGGTTGAAGCAACGTGGATCCCATTCGTAATTGCCGTATTCTCCCCACCAATAGCTGGTGTTTGGTCTTTTGCTGTTGTCGAAAGTGCGCGAGGTAATGCGTGTCCAGCGGTCATCTGAGAAATTGAAACTTCCTCCGTCGTGGTATCCGATAGAGGCATCTCCGGGATTCACAAACCCTCTGAAATTATCGCCGCCTAATTCCGCTAGCCAGCCACCTGCTTCTTCATTGTCTAAACCAAAAGGATATACATCTCCATTTCTGATAAGCGTACCGTTGTGATAGGTTCCACCTACCATGACATCACCTTGTTTGAATCCACTTTGCCACCCCCAAAAATCGGTCCCATGGAGGCCATACATGCGAGGTTCAATGTGTTCGCCTTGGTCAGAAGAATAGAACAAACCTCCATCCGATGCTATCCACATGTCCACGCCGTTATCGTGCTGAAAAAATTTGATGTCGTGGACATCTGCGTGTGTATATCGATCCTGGGTGAATTCACCTGCCCAAGTAACCCAGTGCCCGTTCAATATCCAACTTGAGCCGGAGTCTTCACTGCGCCACACATTGATTCCGGCAGCATACATCAGTTCTGGGTCTGTGGGACTTACCGCGCTGGCAAGGTCATAGTAATACTGTCCGCCATCACCTTCTCCACCTTCGCTCCAGCCAAGAAGGTTTGGGTTGGTGTCAATAGCAGGCTCTCCTCCGGGACCAGTTCCGCAGCATTGGTAGGCGAACGTATCACCCATGTCGGTGCTTTTGTAGATTCCGAACAAGCCACCAAAACCATCTGCATTTCCGCTAGCGAGGACATACACATTATCTGGTTCGGCAGGGGAGACTGAAATTTCGCATCGTTTTTGTTCTTCGCCCACTTGCGGAAAAGGCCAAGTTGCTGCACCCACTGTGGCCCATGTGGTTCCTCCGTTTTCAGATCGTTTTAAGAGGGTTTGATTGGCTGTCAAGCGCACGGCGTAGATCATCTGCGGATTGGTTGGGTGAAATTCGATCTCCATGTGCTCTCCTGCCTGTACATTGTTCCAAGTCAGACCGGCATCTTCTGAACGGTAAAGGCCGTTGTCTGTAGCGGCAAGTAACACGTTGTTGTCATCTGGAGTGATCTTGAGGTCTCGCACCCAAAGGCCGATATTCTCAAAATCTTGGTCACCAGTAAGGGCCCAATTTTGTCCGCCGTCTGTGGTTTTCCAGATGGTACCATATCCTTGTCCGAAGTAGACTGTATTCTCATCTAGTGGGTCAATAGCAATGCTATAGACCGAAGTAATAGGTAATTCTCTGGACATCAACTGCCAGTGCAGGCCTTTGTCTGTGCTCTTCCAAATTCCCGCTGTAGCCGTTCCACACCAAACTACATCGGGGTTGGAAGGGGCTTGCTCAACTGTGTAAACGTGGCAGGCGCCGGGACTTTGTACGTTAAAAGACATTGCCACTTCAGCATCAAATTGCCAAGGGCCCATTTCTTCCCAGTTTCCGCTTTGTGGGCGATTGCGTTGTTCAATGTTTTGTTTCCAACGGACTTGCGGGGGGATTGGTGCTATTGCATTTCCGTGTGCATCCATGGATGTTTGAAAAGTGCGCATCCACCTTTTGTAATACTGTGTGTGTTGGTTTTTGACTTCCGGGTTGGCAGCTCGCCACTGATCAAAAGCGCTTCTTACTTCCAGTACGTTTGGCGCATCAACGGACAGCAATTGTATCCACTGGGGGTCAGTTTCGTTTGCAGAGTAAGGTGTTTGCGGAACAAACTGGGCACTCAGAAATTGACAGGTCAAAACAGCAAAGGCAAAAAGGAGCTTTTTCATGGCATTAAATTGAGGCCACAAGATAGGGCTACTGGCTTTTTTTAAGTAGCTCTGGAAAGACTTTTTGACTGCATATTAAAGATGAAAAGAACCCAATAGTTAGGCAAAAGAACATGAGGCTCTACGGCGTACACGTGGAACCAAAGGCACTCAGAAAATCCAAGAGATCACTGGCATTTACCACGTTGTCATCGTTGAGGTCTGCGGGACACGTATCACCCGCAAAAGAGCATGAGCCGTCGTCGTCGTTAGCAGCTGGATTGTAGTTACTGGCTTCGGAATAGGTACACCCTAAAATTACTGATGGAAAGTTTTCCGCTCCAAAAGTGTCTGCGCCTACAAACCAATTTGATGGAGCATCTCCACCTGCATCCCACATATAGGATTCGCCGGCCAGCGGAAAGAAGGTCAGGAAGTCGCCAGTTTGCCAGATTCCAGCTGACACGGCCACGCTAGAGCGAACATGTCCGGTGCTTCCCCATTCCACGTAGTCGATCATCGAGGCAGGATTGGTGAAAGCATTGGTCAGATAGAGTCCAAGTTCATCATTTGCTACGTTCATGGAATGTCCAGAAAGCACAACTATTTCCTCAGGATCCAGCATGAGGTCTCCGCTAACAATGGTCATTGTTGACAAAGTTGTATAGACCGGAAAAGAGCAGAGGATCAAACTACTGACATTGGTGGCGTTGGCACCTACATTCTTGATTTCTACGGTGTTTGTAGCGGGCTGAAATTCATTGATCACAATGTCTTGCGCGAATACGAAAAGGGCGCAGAAAGACAGGGCAAGAGTTAAGGCAAGAGTTTTCATTTGGTTCAAAGTTTAACCGACAATATCGGGAACAAATATCACAAAATGAGCACACGAAGCCTTCATTATACTCGATAAAGGCAAAAAAAGGAGCTGCGAAGTGCAGCTCCCGGGAGATTATATCAGTGTGCGAATAGTTGTAATTGCCTGATGAAACAGGGCACCCGTTTCTTCAGGTTCTGGTGCTGCTTCTGGCTGTGGCCACATGTAGAGTATGCCACCCATTACGGCAAAAGTAACCGCCCAGTAGAATACATCTACAATGATGCCCCCAACTTTTTGTTGCTGGTAAAGCGCATTGATGATGATCACTGGAAGGACCAGTTTGGCGCAGTTCAAAACTGCGTGGAATGCCCCATGCATGAAGGTTTGTTCTGCGGCATCATGGTGTGAGGCCGACATTCCAAGGTCATAGGCAATCACGCCTGCCAGTACAAATGCCACAATAAAGCGCACTGCCATATTGCCTTTTTTGGTGTCTTCTTCGGTTATGCCGATGGAGTCCATCCACACTTTTCCGAAAACCTTAGGGTTGTACCAGACAAAGCCGACAACCAATGATGACAATGCTGCCACCAGTATTCCAATCCAATTAGCGTCCATAAAGTTGAGTGTTGGTTTGGACGTAAGTTAGTGGCTTATAGTTCAAGGAATTAGGGAATGAAAATGAAGAAATGAACATTGAAGTATGGAATTCTATAGAATTTGGATTTTTCTCTGATTGAAATTCTCATCAAAAGGCGTTGCACACTCTTACAGATTTGTCTATTTTCGCAAGCGCTTTGTAAAAAGCATGCCCGGGTGGCGGAACTGGTAGACGCGCACGACTCAAACTCGTGTTCCTCACGGAGTGTCGGTTCGATCCCGACCCCGGGTACTAAAAAAGCATGAACGTTCAGTTCATGCTTTTTTTATGAATATAATCTCGGGTTTTAGTGTGCATGGCCATGGCCTCCACCGCCACCTTGACCTTTTTTCATTTGTGCCGACAAATAGAATGCACCTTTGGTAACCACACGAGCATCCTCTTTTTGGGGAGACAACAATGCAATTTGGGTGTATCCCAACTCGGATGCAATGACTTTTACTTCCGTCTTTTTAAATACAAATCCATCTTCTGCAGGGTCATGATGGATCTGATCAAGAATGAAGATGTAATGCAATCCGCCGTCATCAACAATGGCATCTTTGGGCAAAGAAAGAGAAGCAGATTTGGTCGTGATTATGCTGGCCTCCACAAACATGCCTGCTAACATCCTGTTTGTTTTATTCAAGATATGGGCATGAACTACCATGGCTTTTGGTGAGTTTTCGAATGTTTTTCCTAATGCATAGATTTCTCCGGTAAAGAGAGAATCCGGATAGTTTGAGAGAGAAAAAACAACACGTTGATCCAGTTCAACCTTACTGATGTCTTTTTCATAGACCATTAGATCCAGATGAAGTTGTTCAGTATCGATGATCTCAAACATGTCCTCAGCAGGGAGTACATATTTTCCGGTGTTCACGTGGATGGATTGCACATATCCTGAAATAGGAGACAAGACTGGAATCTGTGACACGAAAACACCACTCATTAAATCCGTAGTGTTGATGTTCAGCAGTCTTAGTTTTTGCTCCAGTCCCTTAGTTTTCGCCATGGCGCCATAATATTCTGCCTCAGCTTGTTCGAAATCTTTGGCTGAACTGATGCTGTCTGCATTCAATTGTTTTTTGCGCAAGTATGATTTTTCTACGCTGTTTAAGGCGCTGCGAGCTGTCATGTAATGTTCTTGAAGATTGATAAATTCCGGGTCTTCCAAATACGCCAAGGCCTGTCCTTTCCGCACGTAGTCGCCGTCATGTACATTGATCTTTGTCACCCGTCCAGCAAGCATAGTGCTCACACTGGCTTGATTTTGAGGTGGAAGCTCTAAAGTTCCATTTGATTTGATTCCACTTCTCAAGTCGAGAGATTCAAAAGATCCAATTTCAATTTCCATGACATCAAGTTGGGTTTGAGTCAATTCAACTTCTGTTTCCGAAAGTTTCTCCTCCGTGGGTTCCTGCATGGCGGCTTCGGCGGCATGGTCATGGCCAGCATGATCCGCATGACCCTCATGATCCGCATGGTCATGATCGCCTTCTTCATGATTGTGACAACTGCCCAGTAGTATGATACAAATGATGGAGATGCTATATATCGATTTCATGTGTGTTGTTTTAGTTTGAAAAACTTCCTGTGAGGTAGTTTAGCTGCGTGGCAGCCTGGTTATATAAATTGATGGTTTGAAGTGAATTGAGGCGGATGTCCAAAGCCTGGGAATTAGCGCTAATGAATTCCACATAATCTATTTCACCTGCTTTGTAGGCTTTTTCGCTGAATCGTGTCAATTCATCGGCAGTTGGAATTCCTTGGGTTTGAAACCAATCCATCTGCAAGGCATATTTCAGCACTTCCTGTTGTGTTTTTTCTAACTCAGTTTCGAGTTGCAAATTATTAGCTAGTAATTCTTCTTGTGATTGCGACAAAGCAATCTGAGCGCTCTTGACTTTGGATTTCTGAGTCCAGAAAAACAAGGGAATGCCAACTCCAACTTGGACACCTGTTAAGCCTTCAGTTCCTTCAATTTGCTGGTTGATATATCCAACACTGAAGTTTGGAAGAAACCCGGATTTAGCCAGGCTTTTTTGCTGCTCAGCTATTTGTGTTGATTGGGTATAATAAGCGCTGAAAGGTGTGTTTTGTGGAGTCAGATCAAGTTGCAGTTCCGTCCGTGGAATGGAAACAAGGGAGTCTTCTAGGTCTGGAAGCTTTTCCAACATCAGCCAATTTTTCAAGATTGATTCTGCAAGAAGTAGATCTGAATCTGCTTGAGCAAGAAGGAATTTGATTTCCTCCTTTCTTCCTTTTGCCGTGGTTCGTTCTAGGATGTTGATGTCTCCAGCATCAAACCGTTTTTCAGCAACTTGATCGAAATCGGAATATAGAGCCAGGATTTTCGAATAAGTGCTTTTTATCGATTTGACATAGACGAGATTCCACCATGCGCTGCGCACACGTTTTTCAAGTTCCAGGAGCGTCAAGTCTCTGCTCGTTTTAGATAACTCAAGTTCTGCTTTGAGAAGTTTGCTTTGCGTATGATAGACCGTTGGAAATTTGAAACTTTGACTGATTTGCCATTGATAGTCTTGTCTTGAAGAATTCAACTGACCAAAACTGTAAGTCACATGAGTTTGATCTAGATCAATTGGATTTTTTGCTTTGACCTCGGCATTTTCAAGGCTCAATGCGGCGCTTTTGGAAAGTGGATGTTTTTCCAAAGCAAGACCTACTGCCTCATCCAATGTGAGCACCGCTTGTTCCTGAGCACTCAAAGCCGGAGCAAAACTCAATCCCATCAAGAGCAAGACTGCACCTATGATTTTGCCTTTTTTCAGCTTGATTTTCATGGTCTCCAAAAGGGTGTATAGAACAGGGAGCAACAAGAGCGTAAGGAGTGTGGCTGAGATCAATCCGCCTATTACCACAGTTGCTAGTGGTCGCTGAACCTCAGCACCGGCGGAATTGGAAAGCGCCATTGGCAAAAAGCCCAAGGCAGCCACGGCAGCGGTAATGATTACGGGCCTTAGCCTAACTTTTGCTCCTAGCATGACTCGCTCTCTAATATCCAGCACACCTTCTTCTTTAAGTTGATTGAAATAGGCGATAAGTACAATTCCATTCAACACTGCAACTCCGGAAAGCGCAATGAAGCCAACTCCAGCCGAAATACTGAATGGCATATCGCGAATCCAAAGAGCATACACACCGCCAATTGCTGAAAGAGGTATTGCTGTGAAAATGAGAAGGGCTTGTTTCAGGCTGTTGAAGGTGATGAACAACAGAACCAGAATGAGCAACAAAGCTGCCGGAACGGCTACTGAAAGACGGCTTTTTGCAGCCACAAGATTTTCAAATTGTCCCCCATAATGCAATGAGTAGCCTTCAGGCAAGGTCAAATTATCATTGAGTACTTGGTCTATTTCAGCCACCAATCCTTCTGTATCTCTGTTCCTAGCATTCACGCCAATTACAATACGCCTTTTAGCGTCTTCTCTCGAAATTTGTGTCGGCCCATCTTCAAATTCAATGCTTGCGATTTCACTCATCGGGATTTGATTCCCATTGGGTAGGGGCACAAACAAATTTTTGATGTCATCAATGTTTTGTCTGTGGGCTTGATCTAGCCTCACCACCAAATCAAAACGGCGTTCATCTTCAAAAACAACACCCGCAGTTTCGCCGGCAAAGGCTGCTCGTAGGATTAGGTTGACGTCGTCAATATGAATGCCATATTGACCCAGTTTCTGACGATCATAACGCACAATCATTTGAGGGAGTCCTTGGGTTTGCTCTACACGCAAATCTCCTATTCCTTCAATGTTTTGAATGAGTCCTTCTGCTTCCTTGGCTAGGTTATGAAGCACCTTTGGGTTTTCACCAAAGATCTTGATGGCGATATCTTCTCTAACACCCGCCATGAGTTCATTGAATCTCATTTGGATGGGTTGGGTAAATTCATATTGCACCCCTGGAATTTTTGAAAGCACAGCTTCCATTTTTTCAAACATCTCGTCCTTGGTTTTGGCATTGACCCACTCACTCGGCGGTTTCATGCGCACCATGATATCTCCAACTTCGATGGGCATTGGGTCTGTGGGAATTTCAGCAGTTCCAATCTTACTGACCACACTCTCAACCTCCTCGAATTCCGATAGGAGCATGTCCTGAATTTTCTTAGAGACTTCCACACTCTGCTGCAAAGAACTTCCCGGAGGTAGTATCTGGTGCAGCGCAAAATCTCCTTCGTCAAGTGTGGGGATAAATTCACCGCCCATTCTGCTAAAAGTGAACAGGCTCATACCGAAGAGAACCACGGCTACCACTATCACCATGGCCTTGTTGCGCAAGGCGAATTGCAATGAAGGGTAATAGATGCTCTGAAGACGATTGATGATTTTTTCGGAGATTCCGTGTCCGTGAGAGACCTTTTTATTGAGAAACAGAGCACTCATCATCGGCACATAGGTCATGGAAAGTATCAGCGCACCTCCAATGGCGAAAACTACAGTCTTGGCCATTGGCCCAAACATCTTCCCTTCAATACCCACCAATGCCAGAATAGGTAGATACACGATTAAGATGATTATTTCTCCAAATGCGGCAGAGCTTCTGATCTTCGTTGCAGCTCCACCCACTGCATGATCCATTTGGGAAGCATCCAATTTTTGTCCGGCAAACTTGGTGGTTAGCCGCAACAAAATGGCCTCTACAATAATAACGGAGCCATCTACAACCAAACCGAAGTCCAATGCGCCCAGCGACATCAAATTTGCCGACACCCCAAACAGGTGCATCATGCCCAAGGCAAATAGCATGGAGAGCGGAATGACCGAGGCAACTATCAGTCCACCCCTGAAATTCCCAAGCAATAGAACGAGGACAAAAATAACGATCAAGCCTCCTTCGATGAGGTTTCTTGAAACCGTTGAAATTGCGCGGCCAATTAGTTCAGACCGATCCAAATAAGGCTGTATGCGCACTCCTTCAGGAAGTGATTTTTTGATCTCTTCGATTCTGCTTTTTACTGCTTCAACCACCTCGTTGGAGTTTTCGCCTTTGAGCATCAGCGTTTGTCCGCCAACCACTTCGCCTTTTCCATTATAAGTAATGGCGCCATATCTGGGGGCACTCCCGTAACCCACTTTTGCCACATCTTTGATCAGGATGGGGATGTTGTTCACCGTTTTGACAGCTATCTTTTCGATGTCGCTGAAGGACTTGACCAATCCTTCTCCCCGAATAAAATAGGTGTTGTACTGCTTCTCAATGTAGCTGCCTCCAGTATTGGCATTGTTCTTCCGCAAGGCTTCAAAAACTTCGGTCACGGACACATTCAAGCTCTGCAGCTGGCTGCTGTTTACTGCAACCTCGTATTGTTTCTTTTGTCCCCCCCAACCGCTTACTTCAATTACTCCGGGAGTTCCGGCCAATTGTCTTTTGACGATCCAGTCATTGATGGTGCGGAGATCCATGTCTGAATACTGGTCTTCAAATCCTGGCTCGGTGGTCAATACATATTGATATACCTCTCCCAGGCCCGTGGATATTGGCCCTAATTCCGGGCGTCCAAATCCCTCGGGAATTTCATCAATAGCAGATTTTAACTGCTCTGAGATCAACTGCCTGGCCAGGTAGATATCCATGTCTTCTTCAAAGACCACGGTCACTACTGAAAGACCGAACCTCGAAATCGACCTGATTTCAACTACATCGGGTAAGTTAGAGAGGGCAATTTCTATGGGGAAAGTCACATACTGCTCTACTTCTTGAGGAGCAAGATTGGGAGTTTGAGTGATGATTTGCACCTGGTTGTTGGTGATGTCTGGAACTGCATCTATGGGAATATGCTTCAGAGCATAACCACCCCAAATCATCAGAGCAATTACAAAAAAACCAACCACAAGTTTGTTGCGAATTGAAAACGCAATAAGATTGTCGATCATACGAAAAACGCTTGAAAAGAATAAGAAATTACCTTTTGAAAAGGCTTAACTGCAAAGAAATAAGAGTCTTGATCCCCTCAGAATGAGGCGGAAAGAATCAGCTTTGCGGCGGACCTCGAAGCGAATATCGATTAATTGGGGGAGTGAGATAGTCAGCAGGATCATGGTTTGACAACCACAGATTGCTGCATGTCAATTCGATTTTTGGGAGCTGAATTTCTTCCGGCACCGCAAAGAACCAAGTACAATCAGGAGTAACAGTTCGGTCATGAATTACAGTCTGAATCAGGTGGCTTTCTTCACCACAAGGGTGCTCTACATCTGCAAACAGACAGATTAAAGCCTCCAGAAAATCATGCTTTTGGAAGGTGAGGTTTTCGCACTCCTCATGCCCGGAGGCAAGATGCTTGTGTTCAACATCATTGGAATGAAAATGAGGCACTAGATCATGCGCAAACCCAATCGAATAGGTAAGCATCATCATCCAAAACAAAGTGATTTTCCTCAAATCCATATCGCATAAAAATACACAAATTAAAGATGCACACACAAAAAAGGGGGCGCCTCTCAGCAACCTCCACCCTTAAAAATGCATCGGTAGTTAGTTCTTCAGAAGTTGATAATGAAGGGCAAATTCACTAGTTCGCAATTCAAGGATATAGCTGCCAGCCTTTAAGTTTGGTAGTTTAATGTTTTGCCTTACGGCGAGGAAGGGTGCGCGGTGAACGATCTTTCCACTCAGATCGTAAAGGATCATTTCTGCTCCGCTTGTTTCCGTCCACTCAATCGTAATTTGATCCTGGAACGGGTTTGGAAATACAGATGCTTCAAGTGTTTGCTCATTTACACTTATGACCACAAAATCCCAGCCGTCGGTATTGCCTAAGTCCTCGCTGAGGAACGCACTGAAGGTAGCTCCGCCTGTAGTGTGGTTGTCTTGAAGGATCAAATGCTCGGCTTCCACAAATCCATTGGTCTTACTAAAAGTTGCCTCTTCTCCGGCAGTATTGCTACTGATTGAGATAGGCTCCGATTCTGTTCCAATAGCGTTCAGATTCTCCAATTCAATAGTGATTCCTGAAACCAATTCGTAGGAATTTCCAGGAAGCAGATTCAATGTTTCGATACTACCGCCGTGCTGAACAGTCACATCACCATTCAAGGTCACGATGCCGTAGGCTTGTTCGTTCATCTGGAAGTTACTTTCAATCGTAAGGGTCGAGTTTTGGAGGTTGTAGCTTCCTAAATCTGAAAGCAATGACCATTGATAGATGTAGCCTGTGAAATTATCCGCGTCCAAAGTCCCTTCCCAAAGTGGCTGGGTGCGGAAGTAATTGAATACCGACATCTGGATGTTATTGAGAGACACATCTCCTTCCATAATGTTGACCCAGTTCACACCAATGGAATCCAAAATTTGGAGTTGGCCACTACATGAAACTTCAAGTTGTGTATTGTCCAAATCACCGGTGGTAGATTGTAATGTCACAACCGATTCCGCCGAAAGTACATTAAGGTTATAGACTTCCCAGATCATGGAGCCGGTGTGGATGTTTCCGTAGATATCCATTTCAGTGAACAATCCTCCCTCAGAACTTAGAATAGTGCCTGCCGTAGCACCACTCGCATCCACGTGGTTGAGTTGGATATTTGCAAGATCGATGGAAACTTCCTCGCCACTTGTGGCAAAAGAATTAGAATCAAAGAAAACGTTGTCAAGTAGGGTGGGAGGAGTTACATGGAAAATAGCACCGCCAGAGCTTGTGGCCCAATGACTAACATCCGACCAATCACCTGAATCGCCCACCCAGAAGTAGTCTTGGGGAATGTTTTGTGTGATATTCCACCCACTGTTGTTTCCGTTATCTACACTTTGATTGGCATTGAACACCGCGCCACCACTGGCCGCCATGTCCTGCAACACCAACCAGGAGCCATTCATAATTCCCGCCGACTGAATGATGTTTGCTTGTTGTCCGGCAATCTTGCTATTCAAAGTGATTGGCTCCCCAGATGTTCCGGGAAAAATGAATTCATCAGAAGTTTGGGTAAAAGCCGGATCAAATTCCACATGCGCTCCGGGAGCAACTTCAAGTTGGTTGAAATGGTTTGTGTCTTCCAGGGAAAAGAATCCGTCAAATTTAACATATGGATAGGTCTTGTTTCCACCTTTGAAAGACCAGCTGGAGTTACCGTTGTTTTGAATGTAGATTTTGGTTCCTGCCAGACTTAGTTCGGTGTCATCATACATGTTAAACTCGTTGGTGTACAGGTTGGAGCCGTCGAGGTTGATGATGTTGGAATAATTCTGGAATCCGCGAAATCTGCTGTTAGCACTGATCGCGTGGCCGTTGCTGTAGAATTCACCGCCATAGCAATACAGATTACCAGTTGAAAGAGAATCCTGCAGGTAGTAACTAGCATCTCCGGAGATGCGGATAAAGCAAAGACCCCCCATATATTCTTCTCCAAAAGAGATGTCGAAGTCTCCAGATTCGGCAATGAATTCTACGATCTTCAAATCGCGGTTCATTTCTGCGGGGAGGGCAAAACTTCCATAGATATCGAGGTGGTCTAGGTAATAATCACCTTGGATCATTGGGCTATT
>CAZKMC010000011.1:0-2576 GCA_964553485.1 uncultured Comamonadaceae bacterium | reverse complement strand
GTCCCGGAGGCGTTGCGTGATATGAAGAGCCACCAGAAGATGTGGCCCAATGGGCTACATCGCTCCAGTCACCACCGTTATTGACCCAGAAATAATCCTGGCTGTGCAGGTTGAGTCCAAGAGCTGTTGAGAAGATAAAAAGCAGAATAAATCGCATAGTTGTAGTTTTCAATTGTTCTGACAAATGTCTGCGATGTAATGGAGGGTGTTGTCACCCAATTGGGTGAAATACAGTCTTGAGTCTTGAGTTTGGAGACTTGAGTTTGGATACTTGAGTTTGGAGACTTGAGTTGTGCGAGTGTGCTCCTTTGCCAAGGCTACGGCGTATTTATCTGTGTAGGGCTGGATCCCATCCGTCTGTGGAGCTTTGTTGAAGGCATGTTTGAATGAAACGGGCCGCCCCTACAGGGCTTTGGTTTGTTGATGGGTACGTTGATACCCAGAGCTCCCGCACGGGGCTATGGATAGGTCGCCCCGCTGGGGCTTGCGGGAATTACGGTGCATAGCTCTTCGGGGTTGAGTTCAATTCCAATTCGTAATCTGTAATTCGAGATTTGTAATTTCGGGGGTAGTCGCAGAGCCCAACGGGCGGCATTCTCATAGCCCCGGTCGTGATGCCGGGGATTGAAAAGCATCAAACAGATTAGAGCCCGCTAGGGCGGCATTTTGTGTTCAACAGAGCGGCTGCATTCCCAACATCCCAATTCGTAATCTGTAATTCGAGATTTGTAATTTTGGGGGTAGTCGTGAGGTTGCCCTTACAGGGCTTTTTGGTCTTTGTTTGATTTTGATTGAATTGGCCAATGGGGTGACCGGGAAAAATCGATCGAATGAACCTCGTTCCGTCCCTATTGGACCGGGCTATTGAGATTGACACCCCTCTAGGGCTTGTATTTTTGTCCTTTTAGATTTGGTTTGAAGGTCATAAACCTTGAACCTTTAGCCTTGAACTTTTAACACCCCCACCTGAAACCTAGGGCTTTTTGGTCTTTGCTGATTGTGATTTCGGAACATCAACCTTTTCCACCTTCCTCTTTAGCCTTTCCTTTCAACACAAAAAACCCCGATGGGGATCGGGGTTTGGAGGATGCGCTTGAAAAGCGCTGAACAAAATTGCGTCTTACTTATCGTTGAAGATCCAGATACGCAAAGGGAATATGATTACATCTTTCATGGCGGTACAAGTTGAATGGATACTCTTTTTCGAAACGTCCTTGCCAGAGGAACTTATCATCAAGTTACACGAACACAAGGGCTTAACGAACCACCAATTCACCAAAGGAGAGGTTTGAAGAAGTAACGGTATGTGGGTGACGAGAAACGGAGTTTCTAATAATTATTAGCTATTAATTATTAGAAATACGCTCTCACCTGCATGCCTCCCGCATGAATGGTTTTGCCCACTGTGGTTTTGCGGCCGTTGTAGAGGATGTTCAATTGCAAGTTCTTGCCTAAACTGCGCTGCACGGAGGCGTTCCATGTGAGGTTACGGCCCTTGGACAACCCTTCGAGCATCTCAAATCCCAGCGATGAATTTGCCTCTCCATCGTACACAATTTGTACCCAGTGGAATTCCGCTTCGATCATGCCTTTGCCGGGATCGCTCACTCGGCCTGTGATGCCAAAATCCATCACCTCTGCTTGCTCTCCGCCCAAATCTTCGTCGTTTTGCTTGTTGGACCAACGGAACTTGGCTACGATGCGTTTGATAGCGTCTGGCTGAAACTGGACACTGGGCTCCACGGATTGGTAAGAAATGAAATAATTCCGTCCGCTGACAAAATCACTATTCGCTCGTTTCTGACCCTCTTTACCCGCCAAGAAGCCTGTCCAGCCGTTACCAATCCCAAAACGCAGACGGATTTCATTGTATTCATCGGTGCGCGACTCCACCCCTGATGAAAGCAGGTTCTTGTTTCGCTGGTCCTGAACCACGAGGTCTGCACTGAAATGAGGGTTGCTGCGGTCAAAGGTCAGGTTGTTTCTGAAGGATGCTCCAAGGCTAAACAAATTGGTGTCTGCTACCTCCGCCGCAAATGGGTTGAAACGGCTTATGTTCTCTTCACGATTGGTCTTGCGCTCTACTCGATACGCAGTGGTGTTTTGCCACCTCGACAAAAACCCTTTCCATCCACTTTTTCCATTCCATACTTGCATGGGTTGCAGAGAGAGTGTTTCGCTGAATTGATTGGTGAAAGTCCGGGCGTAATCGTCAGAGGGGATCCAAGTGCGGATGTAGTTGGCTTCGTAGGAATATTGAGCGACTTCAAACTCCTGAAGATTGGGCACACCGTCTTCGTTGTAATCAACCCAGACATAGACTCCTTGTCCCGCCGGGACTTCCAAATACACAAACTCCCTTTTTTGCTCAAGCCCTGAGCCAATTTCATAAAACAAGTTGCTGGTAATTGCTCCTTTGGCAATGCGCGCGCGGTGTTCGATCCTCCCGAGCAAAGTTTCTTCAGGTTTCAAACTGATAAGTGAATCCGAAGTCACTTCCAGCACGCGCCGGCTGGCCCGCACCTGCAGCTGTTGGTTGGGATTGGACAGCCAACCGTAACTGGCCCCGTATTGGG
>CAZKMC010000010.1:21037-23141 GCA_964553485.1 uncultured Comamonadaceae bacterium | reverse complement strand
CACCATATGTGATTGATGCTTCGGTTGCCGGGTCATATACCTTGGTATCAGTTTCCAGTAATGGGTGTGATGGTTCTGTTTCTGGAAATGCGGACGTAATTGTGAATCCATTGCCAACTGGCTCGCTTTCGGCAGACGGGAGTTTCTGTGAGGGAAGCAGTTATGACCTTAATATTGACCTTACAGGTACTCCTGATTGGGACGTAACCATTGGCCATGACGATGGAGATGGTTACATTACTTTTTCCACCCAAACCTACGCAGCAACACCTGGAGTTTTCACTGTAACTGATAGTCTGCTTTGGTTCGTTGATAGCATAGAAGATGGCAACGGTTGTGTGAATGACGCTGATGGTTTACCGGTTGTAGTCACGATCGACCCATTGCCAACAGCCACATATACATTTGCAGATACAAGTCTATGTACAGGCAGCGCGGTAGACCTTTTCATTGATTTGACTGGGAGCGGACCATGGACGCTTGCCATGACCAACGCGGGTATAGCAGAGTCTTTAATTGCAAATACGTCGCCATATACTCTCACAGTCACCGCTGGCGGCGACTATGTGATTGATCAAGTGACCGATGACAATGGATGCCTGATAATCGTGAACAACATTCTCACAGTTTCGGAAACGCCAATACTATTGGTTGATGCAGGAGCGGACATTGAACTTTGCTCAGGTGATACAGGTATTATTGGAACTGCAGATAACCCTGCTTATTCTTATGAATGGGATCCAGCTGAAGGGCTCGATGATAATTTGATCAGCAGTCCGAGTGTTTCACTTATTAATGAGACCGGTGCTGATGTGACCTATACGTATTCGGTAGTAGCCACTGAAGGATATTGTTCTGAAACGGATGAAGTAGACGTTGTGGTCCACCCGGTACCCCCAGCAGATGCTGGTGAAGACGTGCACATCTGTTACGGGAGTTCTGTTACACTTCAGGCTACTGGAGGAACAGATTATGCATGGGTTGACAATGGGGAAATTCCTCCTGCAGAACTCAATGTTTCGAACCCTACTGTAACGCCACTTGCAACCACGCAATTCAATGTGATCATATCAGACGCAAACAGTTGTTCGGCAGAAGATTCAGTTATGGTGTTTGTTCCGACAGAATTTTTAGCTGATGAGGTTTTTACTGCTGATGTCTGTTTTGAAATATGTGATGGCGAAATTGAATTAACACCCTCAGGTGGATGGACGCCTTATGCGGTTGATTGGGTAGACCCTATCTTAACGGATGAACTAGATTTAGTTGGTCTTTGCACTGGAACGTATGCCTACTCTTTGACAGACTCCATCGGTTGTGAGGTCCTTGGGGTGATTTTTATTGGAGAATTCGCAGAGTATTTCTTTGAAGACGTAATCATCACTCCACCAACATGTTTTGGTGATGATACTGGTCAGCTGGATGTGATTTCAGCCCAAGCGGATACTTTCGAGTTAAACGTCGATGAAACAAATAATACTGGAATATTTACTAATCTAGAAGCCGGAGACTATAGCATTCAAGTTATAGATACTGAAGGATGCCTGGCAGATACAACGGTCAGTTTTACCTCTGTTTCAGAAGAGATTTCTATTTCTATAGATTTTGAGGAGTTGGTAATTTGTGTAGGCGATGAAGTTCATTTTAATGCAGAAGCAATTGGTGGAGATGGAACTTTCACATACAATTGGTATGACGGAATACCCCCTGTTGGTTTTGTTTCGAACGATAATCCTTATATCCTAAACCTAGATCAGGAATTAACCTTATATGTGGTTGCAGAAGATGGATTGGGATGTGATTCTGAAGTATTGACCAACAGCGCAATCTTTAACCCAGCCATTGAAATAGACATTCAACCAGGGATAGATATTGAAATTTGTCAGGGAGAATGCATTGATCTCATTGCAGTTCCATCGGGAGGCACAGGAGATCTAGAAATCACCTGGATAAGCTTTTTGAACAATGTTTCAGACACCATTGCCTATGCTGGAGCAACTTCGGTATGTCCCCTGGAATCAATTGCTTACATCGCCTTAGCAGAAGATGGTTGCAGCTACCCAGAGATGGACACAGTTTTTGTCACTGTCTTCGAAACTCCAGT
>CAZKMC010000010.1:16505-21027 GCA_964553485.1 uncultured Comamonadaceae bacterium | reverse complement strand
CAGTTTGAGCCTAACACCTATAGTGGGTGTTACCCGTATACTGTGGTCTTTACTAATTTGACAGACCCTACTTTGAGCGAAAACTGCCTTTGGGATTTTGGAGATGGGAATACGCTAGCCATTTGCGAAGGAACAAGCTTTGTCTATGCAGAGCCAGGTGAATATTACCCTAGCCTGACGGTCACCTCGGCTGAAGGATGCACGGACACAGATACGCTTGTTGTCCCGATTACCATTTATGATTACCCTTCTGCGGACTTTACATGGACACCAAATCCTGTGAACACTCTGGAAGAGCAAGTCCAGTTGATCAATCTTAGCACTGATGCAGTGTTGTTTGAATGGAACTTTGGCGGGGTTGGAGCTTCTATTGAAGCCAATCCGGAAATTCAACTCCCGATTATTGACAACAACGTATATGAAATTTGTCTAATCGCAACAAGTCCTTATGGCTGCGCCGATGAGACATGCCATTTCATTGTAATGGAAAGTAACACCTTGGTGTATGTGCCAAATGCTTTTACACCAGATCTCGATGGATTGAATGATGTATTCACTCCAATAACATCTGGGGTGTCTTCTCAAGGATATCACTTCAAAATTTGGGACCGATGGGGAACACTTGTATTCCATACAACGCAATTGGAACAGCCATGGATAGGCGAGGTGCTTGGATCTGGGTATTACGCTCCAAATGATGTGTATTTCTGGCAAGTTGAGGTGGTCGAATTAAGCACTGGAGAGGTAAGAGTATTCGAAGGTCGCGTAACCCTTCTTCGTTAATTCTTCAGGTACTTCAGTATGTGTGGGATGCCGTCAACCACAACTTCTACGAAATATATTCCTGAGCTTTCCTTTGTTAAATCCACGCCAAACCAAGGGCCATATCCAGGCGCAATCCAATTCCCGGAATCGATAAGCCTTCCCAAAGAATCAAACACGCGATGTTCAACCTTATTGAATGTAGGATAAGAAGTTAGGCTAATGGTAAGCATTCCATTTCCTGGATTTGGATTAATTGTGGGAGTTGTAGAACCAGCTAATGAGAAATCTTTGTCGAGGTAAAATACATGCAGCCCTCTTTGCCTGTCAGAGATCAATATTCGGCCGGAAGGCAGTCCGGCATATATACCCCAAGCCCCACGACCAGAATTATTCGGTTTCCTAAATGTGTCATACCAGGCAATCCGTTTTGGGTCGTCCAAGTCGGTTAAATCAAATACTTGTAGCCCGTCATAGTAATGAGAGACGTACGCCGTATCTCCCTTTAACATTACATTATGCGCCATCGTTTCAGGGTCTGTCCCGCTATTAAAGAGCGCATACACTTGAATGTCAGAAAGGTCTCTCACATCGCATACCTTCAATCTTTTACCCGGAGTTTCATCTGCAAAGACATAATATTCCCCATTCGAAGACCACCATCCACTGTGGTTATATCCTTGATCCGTATATTCTTCCAAAGAACCAAGGGCTTGTGGGGCCGTGGAATCTTCAAAGTTAAAAACGAACATTCCTTGTCCGGCACAATGCAGAAATGCCGTGTCTCTTCTTACATAGCAGTCATGCACATAAGTCACTTGATCAAAGTAATTCAGGAATTGTGGATTTGCAGGATCATCAGCTAGATCCATAATGCAAAGAGCATGACCTGCAGGGCCACTGATGTATAATTTGTTGCGGTAGGAATCCACGGTTACATTGTGCGCCGTGGTGAAATATTCGTCTATTGAATTGACCAAAGTGGCTGTTTCCGGGAGTGACCGAATATCAATTACTTGTAAACTAGAAGGTTCCTGATCGCACACAGCATAAAGGAATCCGTCGTGTGTGTCGAAATCTCGATGAATCACATAGTCTGCGCTAGCATCTCCTTCAATAAATGCTACTTCAACTACCGCATTGTTTGATTTAATATGGATGACGTGCGTACCTAGCGTTGATCCGATGACCCCATATTCTTCTCCGTCATATTCAAAGCCCCACACTTCATTGTATTTCGCTTCTCGGCCATTTTCTGGTGGAAGTGGACTGTCCCATCTTGCCAACAACCTTACTCCGTGCTCTAGAGCTTGAGAATTCAGAAATAGGGGTGAAAAGCTTATAAGGACAAAAATAAAGACAGACTTCATGGAGTCAAAGTTACAACCTTAGAACAGTCAACTACGTGTCCATGTTTATATAGGGAGTCATTAATATCAGTTGTAAATCCAAGGGTCAGCGTTCCAACTCCTTAGGGTATTGGTTAGGGAGACTGTATATTAACTGTAGTACTTTTGCACCTGTTAAACCAGTAATTATATGATTTTAAGATTCTTTTTAGCACTTTCCTTTTTCTTCACTTTCACTCAAATTAGCGCTCAAGAGATTCGCTACTGTGGTCAAACAGAGCAAACTCAAAAACTTTTTGAACGCTTCCCTCATTCGGTGCGCGATGCGCAAGAAGCAGCGAATCAGCTTTTGCAGGAACAGCAGACATACGAGACGATTAGAGGAGGAGACGAAGAAATTATCTATATCCCTGTAGTCTTTCATGTCATCCACAACAATGGTCCTGAGAATATTTCCAATGATCAGGTGTATGATGCAATGTCCATATTAAACCGTGATTTTAAATTGGAGAATGAAGACATCGACCAAGTATGGGGAGACTTTGATTTACTGGCAGAAGATGTCCGTATCGAGTTTCGATTGGCGCAGCTAGATCCCAACGGGAATTGTACAAGTGGAATCAACAGAGTTCAAAGTGAATTGACCTATGAAGGGGATTCAGACATGAAAGATCTCAGTAATTGGCCAAGAAACAAATACTTGAATGTTTGGGTGTGCAATGATGCTGGCGGAGCCGCAGGATATTCTTTCCTTCCGGCATCCGTAAATGGCAATTTCAATTCTAGCAATGATGGCATTGTAATTCGATATGATTATACAGGTTCTATTGGTGCCAGCAGTGTATTCCGTTCGCGGACTTTGACGCACGAAGTTGGACATTGGCTAAACCTCATGCACACCTGGGGGCCCGGTAATTCACCTGGAGGATCTGATAACTGCGAAAATGATGATAATGTAAATGATACGCCAGAGACTATTGGCTGGACAAGCTGCACTTTGGACGGAGAAACATGTGGCACTGCAGATAATGTGCAGAACTATATGGAGTATTCTTATTGTAGCAGAATGTTTACTGCAGGACAAAAAGCACGTATGCGCTCTGCTGCATTGTCTTCTGTGGCGCAAAGAAATCAACTTTCTACACAGTCAAACTTGACAGCAACTGGGGTATATACAGATGAATCTATCCTTTGCTCAGCGGAGTTTCAGTCAAACAGGAAAGTTATTTGTGTAGGAGATCAAATTGAATTCACGGATATGTCTTACAATGGAATTACCGAGTGGACATGGAACTTTGGTGATGGAACTGAATTCAGCGGCAACGATCCAGAAGAATACAGTAATCCTGTTCATACTTATTCAGAGCCGGGAAACTATACCGTGTCGCTTGAGGCGGGTAACGGAATCGAATCTATTTCTGAGACGAAAGAAAATTATATCCTAGTTCTTTCAGACGGAGAGCAAGGAGCTCCTTTTAGTGAAGGATTTGATGGTGCTTTCCCAGACGAAAAATGGTTCATCTACAATGAGCTATCAGATATTGAGTTTGCGGTAACGACTACAGCATCATCAAATGGAACTAGTTCATTAAAATTGGCAAACAATGCCAATGATATTCCTTACAATACAGATGAGCTTATCTCGACTACTTTTGATATGAGTAGTATGGCAGAGGTTACAATTAGCTACAGATGGGCTTTCGCCAATCGCATTGATGAAACTGATGACCGTTTATTTGTTCGGATATCACCGGATTGCGGAGATAATTGGTTTCTGAAGAAGATGCACCGAGGATTAAATGACCTTCCTTCAGCGCCTTCTACCAACTTTAATTTTACTCCAGATGCAGATGAGTGGAAGTATTTCCAGGTCACAGTAACAGACTCTGCAAGGCTTACTGAAAATTTCCGGGTCAAGTTTGAGTTTGAAGGTAGAGGAGGAAATAACTTCTACTTAGATGACATAAATATTTTCGGAATTGATACTACTGATTTGAGTGTAGTAGAATTTAGTTCAGCGGCACAAATCATGTTGGTGCCTAATCCAACTTCTGGAATTACAAGTATCCATCTTGATGTGTTCCAAACTTCATCTCTTCAGGCTGACTTATTTGACTTAACAGGTAGAATGGTTCAGACTATTTATAATGGGCAACTGATGGCTGGAAGCCATCAGTTAGGGTTTGATGTGAACGATGTGGCTAAAGGTGTCTATATGGTTCGTTTGAACGTGAATGGCACATGGCAGACCAAGCAGTTGATTGTAAAATAGACTTTCAATTAAGAACATGAAAAAAGCCGACCCCTTTTGGGAGTCGGCTTTTTATATAGAGGTTGATTTTTATCCTTCTTTAGATCCAATCATCACAGAAACACATCCTTCGTGAATCAGTGCGTTGGGGGCTTCGTTC
>CAZKMC010000010.1:8341-16495 GCA_964553485.1 uncultured Comamonadaceae bacterium | reverse complement strand
ATCCGCACAATCAATTGTTGTGTGGAAGCCACCTTGAAATCGAAAGAGCTTTTATCGTCGCTATTATCTGCATTGGAATAGATCATCTCTTCCTCAGTATCAAGTACTTCAAATTCAAGATCTCCTAATACTGGGTGGCCACATACCAATAGACGGTATTCTTTGTTGGCATAGAAGGTCAATAACAATTCTGCCTCATCACCAGGGATAAGCACGGCGCTGTTAAAGTTGTCATTCTGAATGTATCCTTCCAATTCTGGCAAACACTTCTTTTTAGTGAAGCTGCGGCATTGGGTGTTACCAGCAAATGGTAGCAATAGGAGTAGTATAATAGTTAGACACTTCATTGTTCTGTCCAGTTTCATTTATTGAATGTATTTGCTTCTAACTTCGTGGATTTTCGCTACAATTGCCTGAAGAGTTTCGTCTGGCATATCAATAGTGGAAGCACCACCTATGACCATTGTACCGTTTTCATCCTTAGATGTTTCAGTTTTCCCCTTTTTTATTTCAACAGAATTGAAAATTCCTTGAATTTCCTTAAGATCAACAAGGACTTCCTGCAAGTCTTCCGCGTTGTCATAACTCTCAAGAAGGTTAATCAAATCTTTCAGTGAATACTTCTGTTCAGCAATACGTTTCTTAAGCTCATCATTGCCTTCAGATACATGAGTAGAAGCTAAGTACAAGGCTTCAATCCATCCACCGGCAATCACAAGTGCAGAGACTTCTTCTCGTCCACCCTCTTTAAGGTATCCGTTCAAAGACCAATAAGCATCTGAAACGATATGCATAAGAGAATCACGATTGTTGCGATTGTCATTCACTCGTTCAATGATCTTATTGTCAATTGCATCTTCTACTCCCAAGTCCTTGGCTAGGCCTCTTGCGGCAGACAAGTAGTAAATAGATTCTTGTTGCTGGTCAAACATGGTCGTGTAACTCAAGTCAGCGCCATATACTCCCAAGTTCATCGCTTGTTCTTTTGAAGTAGCATAGTTCCCTGATTTGTTCACGTCATTGAGGATTTCCTTATCAAAGGCAGCCCCGCTTTTGCGAATCAATGATGCCATTTCCATGGGTGATGGAATGGTATAAAAGATTTGCTTCACATCACTTGCTCTTTTGTCTAAGAGCGTGTCGGGACGATCATTTACGCTGATTTCCTCGTCGTTGTTTTGGTTGGCATTGTCGGTTCCGCCGCATCCGCTGAACACAATCATACCCCCAAAAAACGCACACATCATAGCGAGAGTGAGGAATTTTTTGGAAAACATGTTGGTGGGTTTTAGATTCATTTTTGGATCAAAATAGTTGGGTCAAAATAGTTGGGTCAAAATAGTTGGGTCAAAATAGTTGGGTCAAATTAGATAGAATGAACTGTTCTACGAGGTTTTGATTGCAAAAGTTTTACAATTAGCAGTGTTCATTGGGTCAAATGTAGTCTGAACTTACTTTTACCAAGTAAGAATGACTTGCCTAGTGTTTGTAGGATGCCACCTACAAGCTAGTGGGCCTCTAACCAGTTTGCCCCCATATCAACGTCTACTTTCAAAGGAACGGCAAGCTTTACTGCATTTTGCATCTCTGCAACAATCAATGGTTTAATAGTGTCTATCTCCTCCTTATAAGCGTCAAATACCAATTCATCATGCACCTGCATAATCATCTTTGATTTGAAATTTTCCTTTTCAAAAATGGCATGCAACTTCACCATGGCGATTTTTATGACATCAGCTGCTGAGCCTTGGATAGGAGCATTGATGGCGTTGCGCTCAGCAAACCCTCGGACTACTGCATTACTAGACAAGATGTCTTTTAAATACCGTCTTCTTCCCAGAATGGTCTCCACATATCCGTTCTCTCTTGCAAACTCAATGTTTGAAGTTTGATATTCCTTAAGCCCCGGGAATTGCGCATAATAATTATCGATAATCTCCTTGGCTTCTCCCCTTCTGATATTTAGGTTTTGTGCGAGGCCAAAAGCGCCTTGTCCGTATATGATTCCGAAGTTCACGGCTTTTGCTTTGCTCCTCATTTCTCGAGTCACATCGTCCAGGACAACACCAAAAACTTTAGCAGCGGTAGTTGCATGAATGTCCTGCTCATCATGGAATGCCTTACACATCGCTTCATCCTTACTCAAGGCGGCAATAATGCGCAGTTCTACTTGGCTGTAATCTGCTGCCAATAACAGGTAGTTCTCGTCTCTCGGAATAAATGCCTTTCTGATTTCTCTACCCCTTTCTGTCCGAATAGGAATGTTCTGCAGATTAGGATTGTTGGAGCTCAATCTTCCAGTGGCTGCAACTGTCTGCATGTAGTTCGTATGCACTCTTCCGGTGTGATTATTCACCATCGTTGGTAAAGGATCTACATAGGTAGACTTGAGTTTTTTACTCTGACGATATGCCAGTATTTTCTCAATGATTGGGTGTTCATTGACTAACTTAGAAAGGATATCTTCACCAGTGGAATACTGCCCACTTTTGGTTTTCTTAGCACTACTCCCAATTCCGAGTTTGTCAAAAAGAATTGGGCCTAATTGTTTTGGAGAATCGACGTTGAATGTCTCCCCGGCCAATTCAATAATCGACTTTTCAAGTGCTTCAATTTCTATCCCCAATTCCAGTGAGAAAGTTTTTAGCGTTTCCACATCCAGTTTCACTCCTTCCATCTCCATGTGGCCCAAAACTTTAAGTAAAGGAGTTTCCACATCGTCAAATAGCTTTTTCATTTGTGGATCTTGCATCTCAGGCTTGAACTTTTCATAAAGCTGCAAAGTGATGTCCGCATCTTCACAGGCATAATCTGAAATTTCTTCAGCAGACAAATCTGCCATGCTGCCTTGGTTTTTTCCTTTAGGACCAATCAAGGTGGTGATGGAAACAGGCTTATAATTCAAATAGGTTTCCGCCAGGTAATCCATTCCATGCCTTAAATCAGGATTCAGGAGGTAATGGGCAATCATGGTGTCAAACGACTTGTTCCGGATCTCAATTCCTCTGTTCAAAAGGATTTTGAAGTCAAATTTGAGGTTTTGTGCCACCACAGTTTTATTGGGGTCTTCAAATATGGACCTGAACTTTTCTAGTCGTGTTTTTCTTTTGGCTTCGCCGAGGAGAGAAACATACCAGCCCTCATGAACTTTTGTTGAAAAGGACATTCCCACGATGTCTGCATTAAGAGGGTCCAGTTCGGAAGTTTCTGTGTCAAAACAATATACTTCCGCCTTTTGAAGCAAACCAAGGAGCTTGTCAAGGTCTGCATCGGTATCTACAAAATGATAATTGTGTGGGGTGGATTCAATTGTATTGAAGGAGGCTTGTTCTGGTTCTTCAGCATCTTCCTCGGCCGAAGGCCCCTCAGCAGAGCCAAACATGGAAATCTGTTCTCCTTCATTGGGAGTTGTGTCCTCTCCGAGTACACGTTTAGCCAAAGTGCGAAATTCTAGTTCTCCAAAAACTTCACGCAACTTTTCCGTGTCCATTTCTGATCTCACGATATCATCATAATCTGGCACGTAATTCAAATCAATGACAATTGTAGCCAGCATTTTGGACATCAATGCTTGCTCTTTGAAATTCTCTACATTTTCCTTTTGCTTGCCTTTAAGCTCATGAGTATGTTCAAGCAAGTTTTCGATGCTGTAATACTGGCCAATTAACTTAATAGCAGTTTTTTCGCCTATACCGGGAACACCAGGAATGTTGTCTGCGGCATCTCCCATTAGCCCCAGGATATCAATTACTTGCTCAGCGTCCTTGATGCCGTAACGCTCTCTGACCTCTGGTACACCCCAAATTTCTGCTGGTTTACCTAATCTCCCCGGCTTGTACATAAAGATGTTCTCACTCACCAACTGGGCAAAATCCTTGTCTGGGGTCATCATGTAAGTCAAATACCCGTCCTTTTCAGCATGTTTGGCAATATGTCCAATTACATCATCAGCTTCATAACCCGCTTGCTCAATCACAGGTACTCCAAATCCTTTTAGAATTTCTTTGATGAATGGCACTGACAGTTTGATGTCTTCCGGCGTTTCGTCGCGATTTGCTTTGTATGCCTCAAACGCCTCTTTTCTGAAGGTAGGCCCTGGTGGATCAAAGACAACAGCCAGGTGTGAGGGCTTTTCATTGTTGATGATGTCCAACAAAGCATTCGTAAAACCAAATACTGCAGAGGTGTTAAAGCCCTTTGAATTGATTTGGGGGTTCCGAATGAAGGCATAGTATGCTCTGAATATCAGTGCGTAAGCGTCTAGAAGAAATAATTTTTTGTCCGTGTCTTTGGAAATCATGAGCCTAAAATCTTAGGCAGACAAGGTACATAAATGAACTGTTTCAAACTTGGAAAAATCTACTTCCGTGGGGCTTTGTAGAGGGGAACGGTTGAACAAGCTTCTCCAAACATTAAGCTTTTTACAACTGGTTGAAGTTTTTGCACCAACAAGGTATAAGAAGCAGTAGTAACCTCTGATGAGCTACACCCTTTTACTACCACGCGTTGATCTTGAAAGTCACTGATATTTATTGACTGAATATGCCTGTCTAGGAGCAAGGTATTGAGTGTTTCCAGATTGCCCATTACCAAATTGGTGGCAACACCACTTAAGGCGCTGGCAACTAACATGAATGCCCAGGTGGGGATAATAGCTTCAGTGGAACATGTGATAGCAACGTGTTGACCTTGGTATTGGGTCCAGTCATTTTCCTTAATCCATGAGCGAAAGTCAGTTTCTTTGAGAACCAGACCTTGCCATAACTGAGGAGACAGATCAATTACAGAGCGCTCTCCTGGAATGACCCATTCTGAAAGATCAATGGTTATCAATCCGCTTTGTGCAACTCTGTTAACTATTTCTGACATGGTATTTTAACCCACAAGTTTATTTTCGGCCTTCGGAATTTTGATCATCGCTTTAGCAGCAGTGATCATATCTGCTGTATTGTATCCACAAGCGGTATACAATTCTTCTTGACTTCCGTGCTCAACGATTTCATCTGGAATTCCGAGACGCTTTACTTGAGCCGAGTATCCGTGATCTCCCATAAATTCCAAAACGGCGCTGCCCATCCCGCCTTGAATACATCCGTCTTCTATGGTAATGACATGATTGAATTTACTGAAGACTTCATGCAAGAGCATCTCATCAATTGGTTTTACAAACCGCATGTCGTAGTGGGCTGCACTAATTCCTTCTTTGCTGAGTGCTTCACAAGCTTCCAGAGCCTTGTTTCCCATATGCCCAATGGAAAGAATGGCAATGTGTTCTCCATTGCGCACTTTTCTTCCGGTTCCAATTTTAAGAGCTTTCATTGGAGTCTTCCATTCCAGCATCACACCGTTACCACGCGGATAACGTATGGTAAATGGGCCGTGGTTTCCGTTTTGAGCTGTGAACATAAGATTACGTAGTTCCTCTTCATTCATAGGAGAAGACACAATCATGTTTGGAATGCACCTCATGAAGGCAATATCATACGCTCCGTGGTGTGTTGGACCATCAGCTCCGGCTACTCCGGCACGATCCAAGCAGAAAACAACATTGAGCTTCTGAAGTGCTACATCATGCAAGACCTGGTCATAGGCTCTTTGAATAAATGAAGAATAGATATTGCAAAATGGGAGTAAGCCTTGTGTGGCCATTCCAGCCGAAAAAGTAACGGCATGCTGTTCTGCAATTCCAACATCGAATGCTCTATCTGGCATCGCGTCCATCATAAACTTCAATGAACAACCAGTGGGCATGGCGGGAGTTACGCCTACTATTTTTTCGTTTTTCTCGGCTAATTCTATGATCGTGTGACCAAATACATCTTGAAATTTGGGAGGCTCAGGATTTTTTGGAGTCACCTTAATGATTTCTCCAGTCTCTTTATTAAAAATACCGGGTGCATGCCAGCGGGTTGGAGAACCTTTTTCTGCAGGCTCATATCCTTTGCCCTTTACTGTTACACAATGCAATAGTTTAGGTCCGGGAATGTCTTTCAAATCTTGGAGTACTTTGGCCACATATTCTACATCGTGACCATCAATAGGGCCGAAGTATCTGAAGTTCAGCGACTCGAACAGATTACTTTGTTGGAGCAAAGCTGATTTTATTCCATTTTCGATTTTCTGAGCAATTGCCTGAGCATTTGGGCCAAACTTGCTGATTTTGCCAAGCAGGTTCCACACATCATCTTTCACCTTGTTGTAGGTGTGTGAAGTGGTGATATCAGTCAGATACTCTTTAAGCGCCCCCACATTTGGGTCAATGGACATGCAATTGTCATTGAGAATAACCAACATGTTGGTGTCTTCCACACCGCCGTGATTTAACCCTTCAAATGCGAGTCCGGCAGTCATGGCTCCATCACCAATTACGGCAATGTGTTGTTTCTGTGTTTCTTTTTTGAGCCTGTTGGCAACTGCCATTCCGAGTGCAGCTGAAATGGAAGTGGAGGAGTGTCCAACACCAAAAGTGTCATATTCACTTTCGGATCTTTTCGGAAAGCCACTTAGACCTTTGAATTTTCGATTGGTGTAAAAGCTATCTCTTCTGCCAGTCAATATTTTGTGGCCATAAGCTTGGTGTCCTACGTCCCAGACCAATTGATCGTCTGGAGTATTGAAAACATAATGTAGAGCAACAGTTAATTCAACAACACCCAAACTTGCACCAAAGTGTCCGCCTTTTTCGGAAACTACGTCAATGATGAACTGACGTAATTCATTACTAATTTGAGGAAGGTCTTCCGGAGAGAATTTATCTCTTAAATCCTGAGGGACTTGAATTTGACTGAGGAGCGGACCGGCTTCGAAAGTGTTCATGGCCTTACTTTGTAAATATCAACGGAAGAAACTCTCCTCCTGTGCCTTACGAACAAAAGTATAAAATTAATGTTCGCTGGGGGTCACGAATAACTCTAAGCGTATCTAATTGAAACTTAAGCGCTCTTAAACTACGCGTGGATGAGTCCTAGGATGGAATCAAAGATTTGTTTACCGTCAGTATTGCCCAATTCAAAGTCAGCAGCTCTTTCTGGGTGAGGCATCATTCCAAAGACATTCCGGTTCTTGTTGGTAATGCCAGCAATGTTCTCTATGGCTCCGTTTGGATTTGAATCTGCAGTGATTTCGCCTTCCTCGTTACAATAACGGAAAAGCACTTGATCATTGTCATTAAGAGATTTCAAAATGTCTGGGTGGGCAAAATAATTCCCTTCGCCATGTGCAATAGGGATCTGTAATGCTTTTGCCGGATCTAGCCCTTGAGTAAGCAGGCTATTTTCAGTTTGCGGAAGCAAGAAAGTGTTCTTGCAAATAAACTTACGATTAGTGTTATGGAGCAATGCACCAGGTAAAAGTTTGGCTTCACATAGGATTTGAAAACCATTGCAAATCCCCATTGTATATCCGCCTTTGTTTGCATGAGCAATGACATCTTCCATGATAGGTGAGAAGCGTGCAATTGCACCGGAGCGTAAATAATCTCCGTAACTGAATCCACCAGGTACAATGATGAAGTCGCAACCTTTTAGATCTCTTTCCTTGTGCCAGAGGTTCACAACCTCTTGGTCTAGAATTGATTCTAAAACGTAAATCATGTCTTGGTCACAATTGGACCCCGGAAAAGTAATTACACCAAATTTCATTTGCGCTAATTGAGCTACAAAAGTACAAATAGAAATGGGGGATTGAAAGTAGGATAGGGATATAAAAAAAGCCATCACGAGGATGGCTTTTTACTTATTGTGTGGTAGTTACAATTAAGGTTGTATCACCTTAAAGGAATGTCTTTCGTCCGTATCGATGTTGTGCACTTCAATCATCAACACATTGGCTGCAAAATCTATGTCCAAACCAATGCGCTGGTTGCCGAAAAACCCTTCCATGGAATCCATCAAACGCTGTCCAAGCATGTTGTAAACCTCAATGCGGTAGTTGCTTGAGAACGAATTGGCAAAATCAACAAAGATTTGTCCGTCAGAAGTCAATATAATAATTTCTTCTTTTGCGTCATTCATTTGAATTCCACTGCCCACTTGCTCAGTCACAACGATTTGGTAGTTGTCCGAACACTCATCGTTAGAAACTGTCAATGACACCACATAGAAACCTGGCTCGGTATAAGTATGGCTCGGATTTACTTCGTTGTTTTCTGGAGAG
>CAZKMC010000010.1:0-8331 GCA_964553485.1 uncultured Comamonadaceae bacterium | reverse complement strand
GTTGGAGTTTCTCTTGAGTCAAAAGATTTATCTCCAAAATCCCAAACATAAGTGTCGGCATTTACGCAATCACTCGTGAAAGTAATTGTCGCTTCTCCATCTTCAAGATTGGTTATTTGAGTCTCAGTTTGGAAAAAGGCCACTGCAGTTGGAGCTGCCTCTAGCACATAGGAGATATTCTCCATACAGCCATTTGCATCTGTCAAAAGCGCGTTGTATGTTCCACTAGGCAATCCACTTAGATCAGGACCATTGAGTCCGTTTTCCCATGTCACTGTGTATGGTTCTAAACCTCCCGATACTTCCATGTCAATGATACCAGTGTTGATTTCATCACATTGAATGTGGGTGAGAGTTTCAGAAAAGATCAATTCAGTTGGTTCTGTGACTTCTGCAGTTCGGATAAGTGTTCCACAGGTGTTGTTGTCAATTGAAACGGAATAAACTCCAGGCTCAAGGTCAGTCATGGTGCTGCTTCCAAGAACAGCTAAATCTGTGAAGATGACATTGTCATCTTGGTCATACCACGTATAGTTGAAAGGACCATCTCCAATACCAGTCATAGTGATCGAAGCATCCATAGTTCCAAAGCATGAAACATCCGATTTAGCAACCGCAATTGGAGATCCAATATGTAGCAAAAAGCGAGTTTCTTGAACAGCTCCTGAATCGAAAGCAATAATGCCTCCTTCTTCAAGCGCAAATGTTTCTCCAGTCACTAAATCTTCAAGAATAAAACAAACTCCTGGATCCAGCTCTGGCAGATTCGTTACTTCAATCTCGAAATTAGAAGCAGAACCGATTTTGGTAGCCACGGGGATAGAAAAACCACCTTCTTCAAGAGGGCAAGAGTTGATTGCTAACTGAGTGTTGTCTTCACTTAAACTGTAAACGTTTAAGTTGCTGCTTGAAATAAATTTGATTGCGTCACGAGCAGGGTCAAAATCATTGGTTGCCAGATCATCAAATGCAACTACAAGCTCATCGGTTTGACCTAATCCTGTAAATGCCAACTGGATGTAATCATCTGTGGTATTTGTTTGAACACCCCAAGTTGTCACTTTTGCAGTTTCATTAATTTCAAGTGCCGGGCTTGGGCCACTAGCCTGTACCCAGAAAGTTTCTGTAGCCTTAATGAGTGGAGATCCACCGTTGATGCCATATCCGTTGCTATAGGTTCTGAATTGATTTCTACTGACATCCCATACATAAATAGCTCCGTGTAGGTTTTCTTTTGTCCAGCCTGTTTCAGCCATCCAGTTGATATCACATGGATATGGATTGCCAAGTAGATTCATTCCGTCCAATATATTGTCATAGTCTGTATATGAAACTGGAAAGTCCATATTTCCTTGAACAGGTGTTCCCTGTGCATCAAACGTGTAGCTTCCAGCATTCACATAAACATAATATCCAAGGTTGTTTTCTATTACCTGAGTTATGCTATCAACTCCTACAAAAGAGTTTTCTTCTGGAGATTTTGTTTCGTCATAATTCCTAATTGAAAAGAAATTATAAGTTGGGTAGTCTGACCCTGGGAAACCAGTTGTAACAAAGTCGTCATTCCATTCTTCTAACGTTACATCAGTAAATGGAGCTGCGATACTAATCCATCCAGTACTGCCGGCTACCAAAGTAGATTCAATTTGAACATCACCTACGATTTCACCAGAAGTGATAGTTCCGATTTTTGCGCTGGCACCAGAAGCTGAAGACAAACGCAAATTACCATTGGCATATAATGTTGCTGCTTCTAGATTAACCACATTCATTGCTGTGACCTGTCCAAGCAAATGAACTTCATGAGCAACTTCAAATGTGAGTTGGTCACAAGACATAGCACCAGAGAAAGATTGAGTGTCAGTTCCGGCAAACCTTAGAATTCCTCCTGAAGTGGCAAAACCACCATTTACATCCATGTCGCCATATACGGTAAGCATTCGATCGAGGTCTCCGTCATATGCCAAAGAGCCGTCAGCGTCAATCACCAATGAAAGAACTTCAGCATCAAGATTTAAATTGATGCTGTGGGTGTCTAAAATTGTGACATCATGCAGATTGCCAGGCACACAACCACAGTCCCAGGTGGCCGGTGCATTCCAGTCGCCAGAAGCTATGGAGTTTACGAGGATTCCTGCGGTGGCTATAGGTGGCACTACAATGGGTCCGTTTTGATTTGAATTTGGTGCCACTGTGGCCTCCGTTGGGAAGTCCATGTTGGCTGGAGTCACTTGGCTAATCGCCTCTTGAACCCCGAAAATGCATGTCATTAGACATAGCGTAAAAAAGATGGATAACCTTTTCATGGTCAATATATTAACAAGTGGATCAGTTTGATCTACTGGTCTTCTATACGGGATGAAGTTGAAATGGTTCCGAGGGGGTCAAAAAAATGTAAGAATCAGAATAATCCTACAAGTTTTTCAAGCCGTTAAGTAAGCATTACCCAAATTCGAAGAAACATGGAAAGCACAATGAACAAGAAGAAAAGTTGAATAAGGAAAGGCTTTTTGGTCAATTTAAAAGCTAATGGAAGAAGAAATGAAAGCAAAAGAATCAGGGAAACGAATAATCCAGTTTCGCAGAATTTCCAGATGGGATATGCAGATCCCACAGCACCTAAAAAGAGAATAATGAAAACAGACCGGGTATTTCTAGCCTTATTGCTGCTGCCAGTGAAACTTGCAAAAAGTCTTTGAAATCCTAACAATGTGGCTAATCCCAACAAAACAATACCTGCCCACTGCACACCTTTAAATTTTGAAGGACATGGCAGATCAAAAGCAAGTTCAAATTGAGATAAAAAAGAAGGATTCAATGACCAATTAAGGGAGATATACATGAACCATGGCAGCATTAATCCAGCCAATGCCAGCCACCATTCGCGCCATTTGAAGGAGCGAGTATAAGCTATACAAATGAAGAGTACAGGGCCAAACCAAAGAAGATCTGTGCAAATTAAGGTGCTGATTCCAAGGAGAACGCCAGCGTTGAAATACCTGTCCTTGGCATCGTTTTGTCTGTACACACTAAAGATCCAGTGAATTGACCAAATAAGCGGCACGTTGGCCCAAAGCAAGGGGTGGGTGATTTGATCTAATGAAAAGATGATCCAAAGCATGACATAGATCCAAGATGCCAGAGCAGACCGATTTTCAATAAACTCATGCCGGTTATATACATAATGCACAGACCAAGCCCCTACTAGCAACCCTATTGCCCAATAGAAAATTCTTCCAGCCGATAGGCTGAGAAAAGAATTCACCCAATCAGCATTCCATGTCACTACGGCTCCTTCAGTGCCCAAGAACATAGCTAATACAACTCCAATGAGAACCGTAAAAACGGTCAACATAAAGGCAATTGGCTGATTTGAGCTTAGCAGTCTTAACATTTGCTTGGCTTCACTTCTGGTACTAATGCAAAGAAGTGAATTATATTTTATTCTTCAAGAGGCAGTAAAATCCAGTGGATTGACTAATTTTGGCAGCAAATTAGAACAACATGAACGAGTTTTACTATTCTCTGGGCAAGATAATCGAAGATACTTTTAGCATGGTATTGGTGCCCATGAGTGACCCTTTCAACTGGGTTTGTGTGGCCATCGGAATTGTTGGTCTTTTTGTGTGGCTAAAGATGCAAGGGTCATACAATAAGAAAGCACAAGAGAACAACGAGATTGCCTAAACTAAAGGTCTTACTAGGCTTTCGTAGTGGTCTTTTTTAAGTCCGCTCCAATATCTTTCCGATAGTACATCTGATCAAATCCGATTTCCTGAATAGCTTTATAGCTCTTCTCCAAGGTGTCCTCTAAATCAGCCCCCACCGCTGTAACCGCAAGAACTCGCCCACCAGCTGTTACCACATTCCCATCTTTTAAGCTTGTTCCTGCATGGAACACGATTGCGTTCTTCACTTGTGGAAGTCCGTGAATGCGTTTGCCCTTTTCATATTTTTCTGGATATCCCCCAGAAGCAGCTATGACAGTTGCAGCTGTACGCTCATCAAATTCAATGTCGCACTCGCTCAAGGTGTTAGATGCAATTCCTTCAAAGAAATGGAGCAAGTCTGATTTTATTCTAGGAAGAATAACCTCTGTTTCAGGATCTCCAAGCCTGCAGTTGTATTCAATCACATAGGGGTCTCCGGCTACTTTTATTAAGCCGAAGAAAATAAATCCTTGATAATGGATCCCGTCTGCTTTAAGACCTTTAACGGTTGGAATGATGATTTGATTTTTCACCTTTTCCATGAATTCCTGATTCACAAAAGGCACCGGCGAAATAGCGCCCATTCCACCAGTATTTAACCCAGTATCTCCCTCGCCAATGCGCTTGTAATCTTTAGCTTCTGGCAACAACTTGAAAGAAGCACCATCCGAGATCACGAACATACTGACTTCAACTCCTTTCAGGAATTCCTCAATAACTACCTTGTTGCCCGCTGCGCCAAATTTGGAGTCTTTGACCATAGAAGACAACTCATTGAGTGCCTCCTGTAAATCTTCGATAATCAGAACACCTTTCCCGGCAGCCAGCCCATCAGCTTTTAGCACAAACGGAGGCTTAAGCGTATTTAAAAATGCTTCTGCATCATTGAGATTCTTGCGTGTAAAGCTTTTGTATTTGGCAGTTGGAATGTTGTGGCGAACCATAAATTCCTTAGCAAATTCTTTACTTCCTTCTAGTTGAGCCGCATGTTTGTTTGGCCCAATTACAGTTACACCTTTGAGTTCTGGGTCAGCGGTGAAATAATCGGAAATTCCTGCAACCAAAGGCCCCTCAGGACCAACTACGATGATTTCTATTTCATTTTCCAATACGGCTGCTTTGATGCCGTCAAAGTCCATAGGGTCAATGTCTAGGTTGGTTCCTATCTGCGCAGTACCGGCATTACCGGGTGCAATAAACATGTTGCGAAGATGTGAACTTTGAGCAATTTTCCACGTGAGGGCGTGCTCACGGCCGCCTGAACCAATTACCAAAACATTCATCTGGAGGTATTTTAATTGCAAAATTAGCCACTTTGTGAGGGGGTAACAAGTATTGTTATCAACACTTTCGCAAGGTTCTTAAAGCATTTAGCGTTTATTTTGTACCCTGCATTCGCGTATGAAACTTTCAGTGGCCATTATCACATTCAATGAAGAACGCAACATCGGGAGGTGCCTTGAGAGTATTCAAGGGGTGGCTGATGAGGTGGTAGTGCTAGATTCCTTCTCTACCGATGGTACCGAAGAGATCTGCAAGAGCCATGGGGTAACATTTATTACCCATGCTTTTGAGGGACATATAGCCCAAAAGAATATTGCTTGGGAACAAACCACCGGCACCCATGTGCTTAGTTTGGATGCAGATGAGGCCTTGACTCCTGAACTTGCAAAGTCAATTCTAGAAGTTAAATCAAATTGGCCAGAGCATATTCATGGGTATCGTTTTAACCGACTTACAAACTATTGCGGCTCATGGGTCAGACATTCTGGCTGGTATCCTGACACCAAAATGCGCCTCTTTGTGAAAGGCAAAGGAGCATGGAAAGGGGTCAATCCACATGATCGGTTTGATCTTCAAGAACCGGAAAAATCAGACTGGTTAAAAGGTGATTTGCTGCATTATTCATATTACACCCGCCAGGACCATTACAAGCAAATCGAATACTTTTCAGACATTGCATCTAAAGAGTTACACCAACGGGGAAAACGTGTGAGTTGGGTGTTGATTTATGCTAAAGTGGTTGTTCAGTTTCTAAAGAACTTTGTTGTGAAGCTTGGATTCCTTGATGGTAAAACCGGTTTTGTAATCGCCAGATTGTCGGCATATGCCACATGGCGTAAATACTCCAAATTGAAAGCGCTCTATGAAGCCTGATTGGAAAACCATTCTTATTTCACGCACAGATGGCATTGGTGATGTGGTCCTGACTTTGCCTTTGGTAGGGGCGCTGCGAGTAAACTTTCCAAATGCCAAACTGGTATTTATTGGTCTTAACTACACAGAAGCTGTGGTGGCTTTGAGTAAACATGTAGATCAATTTGTGAATTGGGATAATGTGGAAACTTCAGAGAAAAGAACACACTTGTTGGAAAGTCTCCGTGCAGATGCAATTTTTCATGTCTTCCCAGAGAAAACAGTTGTGCAAGCGGCGTATGATGCAAAGATTCCGGCAAGGATAGGTACTGGCAGACGGTGGCACACATGGAGCCGGTGCAACAAAAGACTCTGGTACGGAAGAAAGGGATCCAACTTGCATGAATCTCAGCTCAATTTGAAAATGTTGAGTGCAATTGGTATAAAGGGTTTTTGGCCTCTGGCCGAGGAGATTCACCTTTATGGAATCAAGGCACCTTTCATGTCGGCTAAAGTCCATGACTTGCTCTCCTCGGGCAAAGCCCACATTATCCTCCACCCTAAAAGTCATGGAAGTGCCCTGGAATGGGGCATGGATCATTTTGGAAAACTGGCCTCACGGCTCGATGCCGACCGTTTTACCATTTTTATAACGGGCACGGAAAAAGAAAGACAGGCAATGGACCAGGAAGGAGGGCAGTTTCCTTGGGAACAGAAAAACGTTGTGGATTTAAGCGGAAAACTCACTTTACCAGAGCTTGTTGAGCTCATTGCGGCAAGTGATGTATTAGTGGCGGCTTCTACAGGCCCGTTGCATATTGCTGCGGCGCTTGGAATTGGTGCAGTAGGGCTCTATTCTCCCAAAAGACCTATTCATCCTGTTCGTTGGGCTCCTTTAGGAACAAGAGCCCGGACATTGAGTTCAGAGGAACATCCTCAGGATGGCGTGTTGGATATATCGGTTGATTCTGTCTTAGCGGAAATTGAGGACCTGATGAAAGGATCCAAGAAATAAAGTGAGGCAAAGAATGCCACAAATGTCACTCCTGCTTGAGTTTCCAAAGTATCTTCAGAAAGAAAACTAATACATGTGATGAGCAAGAAACACATGGGGATGTAGTGTTTTCGAAATTCATTTCTCTTCCACATGCTTACCCAGACGCTCACAAAAATCATCAATCCCAACAAGCCAAAAGCAACCCAAATTGTGAGATATTGATTGTGCGCTCTTAATCTGTAGGTCTGTTCCAATTCTGAATTCATGTCTATGTATGTGCGCTCAAAAGCCTTCGGCACATCACCGGTTCCCACTCCTAAAATGGGGTGCTCCTGAATGATTCTCGAAGAAGCTTTCCAATATTCTAGCCTTTGTGCAAGGGACTTACCATTGGGGTTTCCTCCATGCATATAAGCATTCAGTTCAAATAGGACCTGGTTCAATCTTGAATTGAAGGCATTTTGTTCGCCCTCAAGTACGCTCGGGATCCCTTGTTCTATTCTGAACTGATCTTCGGCTGAAAGTTGTGCAAGTCCATCGGCATCTTTCCGTAATCCCAATGATGTCATGTAGCGAATAAGCGTTCCAGAGATTATTTGTCCCCGAGCATCGAGACTGTCACAAGGCATAGAGCTTCTTGCGTTCCATCCTGCGCGCAATTCATTTTCAGCCACATAGAGCCAAATGCGTTCTCCGTTTTCTATGTGGTGGTTTTCAGTGGCATGGAAATAAACTTCGCCTCCAGGAGAATGGGTGTCTAACGGTTCTGGGAGTTGATCAGCTGCCTGAAAATAGTGGCCCGCTACCCACATGGTATAACCAGCAATGCAAAGCAATACCAAGGGAATTCCAATAAGAACAGCTGTTTTCTTTCGTCTACTGAAAGTGCTTCGTGCTACTCGGATGACAGTATAGATCAAAATAACCCCTAAAATCAGCAATCCTGTCACGCTCTGAGCTACCCACAGAAACGCAAAAAACATGAAGAGAAAAGCAATGCCAACAGCAGTTGGCAATTGTTTTTTAGACAAGAGATGAATCGTCATCGCGAAGCCAAGAACTAGTAAAAGGCTAAAACGGATGTGAGAAATGAAAATGGATATTGAGCGTACATCCGCCATGCCCTTTCCAGACAAGCGGAAAAATTGAACTAAGCAAATAATTGTCGCCAATGACAATGCAATGAGGAAGCTGAGGTTGAACCATTTTTTGAAAGACCTTTCCAATGGGCGCATGCTGGCAAGGACGACCGGAAAAAGCAAAAGGGGTAGTTTGATGCGCAGATCACGGAACGCATAGGCGAAGTCTTCCGTATAGATAAGGGCAATTACATGAAGAGCGTATATGCTGAGAAGCAGACCAATTCCTCGGCGCCATTTAATAAATGGAGTTTGCTTTGGTCTGGAAATCAGGTCAAAAAACCATGCGCCTAAAATCCAGAATGATCCAACGCTCATTCCAAGGTTAGAAAAAGGCATCATCACTACC
>CAZKMC010000009.1:361-24135 GCA_964553485.1 uncultured Comamonadaceae bacterium | reverse complement strand
CTTGGCTTCCTCTAGGCTCTCTTTTGGCTAATGGGCTGTCAACAACACCTGTATACTTGTACTGGCTTATCTTTGGATTTGGAGATGCAGGCATGTGGGACGGAACCAATAAAGGCAAGTTTTTGCCTACTGCCACATATTTCTATATCATCGAATTGAATTCAATGGAAATAAAAAGCGATCCGATTACGGGTTCAATCTCTATAGTGCACTGATGAAGAAAGGAATAATAACCATAGTGGTGCTGTTGATTGCCTACTCCGTGTCTTCCCAACAATTGACTCAGTATTCGCACTATTTGCTCAATTATTTTGCGCTAAACCCCGCTGTGGCAGGGTCATCTCCTTGTCTCGACCTCAAGGCGGGTTACCGCAATCAGTGGCAAGGATTGCCAGGAGCCCCAACCACAGCTTTTGCCAATATCCATGGTAATTTTGGAAAGAAAAAGAACAACTTTCATGGAATTGGCAGTTCAGTGGAGGCAGATGATTCAGGCCCTCTTGGATATACAGCCATCTCATTCGCATATGCGTATCACTTGAAGCTAAACGCAGATTACATGTTGAGCACAGGTGTGTCTGCCGGAATAATGCAATACAGAATTGACGTAGGAAGTATTACTCTTCCAGATATTCAAGCCGGAAATGACCCGGCCTTTAGTGGCAATTCATCTGTTTTTGTCTACCCACAGATCAACTTTGGAATGTGGTTGTATAAAGATGACCGGTTTTATGGCTTCGCTATGAGAAACTTGGTGGAAAACAAAGTAGACGGAATAGGATTAGACACTCGTCTCACAAGGCACTACAGCTTCACAGCTGGACGAGCAATTGCTATGAATGAGGGATTTATGTTTAAGCCATCTGCCCATCTTAATTATACTGCCAGCTCAAGAGTATCCCTGGACATGACTGCAGTGATGGATTATAAGGAAAAATTCCAGTTTGGCATGGGATTCCGAAGCGAATCAGGACTTGTAGGCCTTTTAAAGGTTGACCTTTTCAAATATGTGACCGTGGCGTACGGATATGACCTGGCTTTGAGTAAAATGAGGTATGGAGGAAGAAACACACATGAAATTGTTCTTGGAATCAAGGCATGCTCCACTGACGAAGTCGGAAGAGTCCCGTGTGCTGCTTACGATTAGTAGGCCGGAGTGAAACCTCTTTTGCAGAGGATACGTATTTAGGATTGAAACGATAAGAACTAGACGATAAATGACAAGGCTCTTGCGAAACTTGTTGTTGGCCTCCACCCTGTTGCTAACAACGCACCAACTGACAGCGCAGGACTTATATTGGACCGGATCCGGTAATAACTGGAACGACCCAATCAATTGGTCCTTTAACCCTAATGGAACAGGCGGCGCCGGCGTTCCAGATGCAAACACATCTGTATATTTTGGTCCCTCCGAGGGAGCAATCCATGTGGACTTGCCTGCAGAGGCCTCGTGTAAAGAGATTTCCTGTGAGGGCAATATTCATTTGCATGGCAACGGAACCCAATTATCGCTTTCCGGAGATATAACTTTTGAAGGAGCTTCCTCTTTTGAAGGTGATGTGAACGTGAACCTTTCGGTAAATGAAACGATTCATTTGCGTTTTGATCAAGTTCAAAACGCCCATTTCAATCTTGAAGGCCCTGGAATGGTTGAATTTGACAGCCATCTTCTTTTAGCCCCACAAAAATCTTTTACAGTAGACCATAGCACCATTGATTTTAATGGTTTTGCCTTGGCTTGCGGCACAATGGAAGTAATTGACGCACACTCATCACTAAACGTTTCAGGTGCCAAAATCCTCATCTCCGAGTCAATTTATGTTCACCAAAACGTGTCTGTCCTTCAAGGAGAAGCACCAGTGTGGATTGCCGATGGAGTAGATGAAAACCAAGTGAATGCCGGCCCATTAGCCGTCACATTCCCGGCAAATAGAACCAATACATGTGGAACTGATTCAGGACAAACGCCTTTCACAATTGATGCGGTGGTTTTGTCGGATTACAACGGAGAAGACGTGAGTTGCAATGGAGCCGCAGATGGAGAAACATTTGTAAACGTTTCAGGAGGACTTGGTCCATTTACCTACCAATGGTTGGGCGGTGATGCACCGGCGCTCACACAAAACTATATTGGATTGAGTGCTGGAACATATACTGTTCTCGTTTCAGACTTGGGTCAAGGAATCACCTGTGTAGATAATATTGGAGTCACTGAACCTCCTCAATTGACAGTTTTTACTTTTTCCTATTCACCGCCCACATGTTCAGATGTATGTGATGGTACAGGAACTCCCGTAGTTGGTGGAGGTGCACCAGGCTATAATTTTACTTGGTCAACGGGAGAAACAACTCAATCTTCAAGCATGATGTGTGAAGGTGCTAATACCCTCACTATCGAAGATCAAAACCTTTGCTTGATTGATACCACATTTATTATTAACCTCGCCCCGCTAGTGATGAATTTATCCATCACGCATGTAGATTGTTTTGATGATGCCACAGGAGGAGCTTCGGCTTTTCCATCTGGAGCAAATGGAGGGCCGTTTACCCTTGCCTGGTCCACTACTGATACAGGTAATTCTATCTCTAGCCAAGCAGCGGGGATTTACTCACTAACGGTTACAGACAACGCCGGTTGCGAAATCGACACCACTTTTGAGATTCTACAGGAAGCTGAAATTTTGATCGCGCTTGATTTGAATGAACCGACTTCTTGTAACGGAGCAACTGATGGCGCACTTGAAATAACCCCAAGTGGAGGCCAGGGTCCGTACACGGTGAATTGGACTGGCCCGGGAGCTTTTGCTAGCGCCGATGAAGATATTTCTGGCTTGACGGCGGGTGATTATGATGCAATAATCACTGACAACCTTGGTTGTGAACAAACCGCAAGCTATACAGTTACGGAACCAGACCCCATAGTAATCACAGCGGTGTCATCTCCAGTATCATGCTTAGGAGCTTCAAACGGAAGCATAGAGATTACTATCACCGGAGGAACAGCCGGCTATGCTTATAGCTGGACGGGTCCCAACGGTTTTACTAGCACAGACCAGGATATTACTGGCTTAGAAGCGGGCACTTATTCTATTGTTGTAACAGACACAAATGACTGCACAGAATCACTAGATGTTGATGTGTTGAGCCCAGATGAAATTATGGACGATGCCGTGGTTTCTGCAGTTTCTTGTTTTGGGGAAGATGACGGGTCAATTGAACTTACCCCAACCGGTGGTACTCCAAGCTACACATTTGCGTGGACCGGCCCAAACGGGTTTATTGCCAATTCTGAAGACATTTTCGACCTCGCGCCGGGGATATATGATCTCTTATTAATAGACATCAATGGATGTCTGGCAAACTTCAGTTTTGAAATAACCGAGCCAGACCCTCTGGACACGTTTTTTACAGTTACTCAAATATCATGTAATGGCCTGGAGGACGGCGCGTTGGAGTCGAATGTAACTGGAGGTATTGCCCCTTTTAGTTACAGTTATACCGGCCCTAATGGATTTACTTCTACCGATGAAGATGTGACTGGTCTTGAACCGGGACTTTATACTCTTGTCGTTACGGATGATTCAGGTTGCCAAACGAGTCAGGCTGTAAATATTGTTGAACCACCAGCCCTTGTGCTTTCGGCAATAGTTACTGATGCATCATGCGGAGGATTTATGGACGGTGAAATCGACGCATCAGCGGGCGGAGGAACTCCTGCGCTGACTTATAGCTGGACAGGCCCCAACGGGTTCACGTCCAACATGCTTGACATTACAGGACTTGAAGCAGGTGATTATACCCTTCAGGTAACAGATAACAATTCATGCGTAGAAACCAGTATTTTCACTATCAACGAACCGGATGAACTACTAGCCACTTTTGTCATTACCCCGCTTACATGCAACGGAGCAGGAGACGCGGCCATTGACCTTACATTGACAGGTGGAAGTCCCTTATACACAACCAACTGGGTTGGCCCAAATGGCTTTACCGGATCAGCTGAAGATATCAGTGGCTTGGAACCAGGGTTCTATGATCTTACAGTAACTGACTCAAATGGATGTCAGATTTTTGAAAGTGTAGAAATTGAAGACCCAGATGTAATTGCTTTTACCGTCACAACCACTGACCCATTGTGTAATGGAGATTTGACTGGTGAAATTTCTCTTGTCGTTTCAGGAGGGGTTCCTCCATATACGGTCAATTGGGATTCAGGAGATGTTGGAGAAACGATTTCTGGACTTCCAGCAGGGAACTACATAGGCACCATTGAAGATTCAACTGGGTGTATCGCCTCAACAGGAATTATTACCATCAATGAGCCAGACGAAATTGATGCTATTGGGGTAATAACAGATTTAAGTTGTAATGCTGCCAATGACGGAAGTCTTGATTTGACCACCATTGTAGGTAATCCCGCTTATAGTTATAGTTGGACAGGCCCAAATGGATACATTTCAACCGATGAAGACATCTCGGGACTTGAAGCAGGACTTTATGATGTGGACATTACGGATCAAACCGGGTGTTTGGTAAGCTTCTCTTTTGAGGTGGGTGAACCCGATGAACTTACTTTGGCCGCCGCTATTACTGATTTGGCGTGTGCTACCGACCTAGGAGCCATCGATCTGACCATTACGGGAGGAACCGCGCCATTTACAATTGATTGGACCGGTCCATTTGGCTTTGTATCCACGGACGAAGACCTGATAGACTTGCAAGCAGGAATGTACGATGTCATTGTAACCGATGACAATGGATGTATGACAATAGGGTCATATGAAGTCCTTACCGCAGACCCAATTCTAATTGATGCCACAACTACTGACCTTGATTGCTCTGGCGGAAACAATGGAGAGATTGATTTAGACGTGATAGGAGGAACTCCTCCTTTGACGATATCATGGGTTGGACCTTTGGGATATACATCCTCCGATGAAGACATCACGGGACTCGCTGCCGGAGACTATGACCTTACTGTAACTGATGACAATGGGTGTCAGGAATTTGCAACATATACGCTTATTCAACCAGAGGACTTAGATGCTACGGCAACCATTACGAGCCCCGTTTGTGCGGGTGAATTTTCCGGCACCATTGACGTTGAGCTAACAGGGGGAGACGGAATATATACCTATAGCTGGACAGGACCCAATGGGTTCATTTCAGGTGATGAGGATCTCACAGGACTTGAGCCTGGCGAGTACGACCTTCATGCAGAAGATACTGGAAGCTGTATATTGGACATCAATTTCACGGTTCCAACAACGGCCCTGGTTGACTTAATTGGTGTTGGAGGTAATGTTGTCTGTTTTGGTGATTTCAACGGAACAATTGAAGTAGACGCAAGCGGAGGAATCCCACCATATAGTTTTGATTGGACAGGCCCAAATGGATATACTTCCGCAGATGAAGACTTGTCTGGGCTTGAAGCCGGTGATTATGACTTGATCATGACAGATGACAATGGGTGCCAAACTGCCCTAAGTATCACTGTGACTCAAGAAGACGAACTTATTGTAGACACAAGCACCACCACTGCTACATGTGACGAACCAGACGGCACTGCCGAAGCCACTGTAAGTGGAGGAAACCCACCATATGTGATAAGCTGGTTTGACGGCGACATGAACTTCATTAGCAATGATGCTTTAATTACAGACCTCTTTTCAGGGCCATATACCGTGATTGTTGAGGACGCTTTTGGATGCGAAGTGACTGTAGATGAATTCGTGGACAATACGGATATCGTCAACTTAACAGGCACCTTGACAAACGTGCTATGTTTTGGAGATTTCAATGGAGCAATTTCATTGGACGCAACAGGAGGAACGGGTTCATTCTTATTTGACTGGGTTGGGCCAAATGGCTTTGTGTCCACTGATGAAGACATCACGGGCCTTGAGGCCGGAACATATACGGTAATTGTTACGGATGCAGTTGGTTGTGAGGCTTCAGAGAATTATAATGTGAATCAGGCAGACGAATTGACGGCAAGTGCAGTAATCGAAGACATTTTATGTAATAGTGATGATGACGGGACCATAGACTTAACAATTTCTGGAGGAACTCCAGCATATGTCATTGACTGGGTTGGTCCTAACGGGTTTACCTCAACTGAAGAGGACTTAGCCGATCTGGCCACCGGAACATATGACCTCACTCTAACAGATGATAATGGGTGTGTATTTACAGATTCATACGATGTTAACACGGCACCAGCTTTTGATATTACAATCGATTTTACCTCATTCCTTTGTTTTGGAGAAACCGATGGGACAATCGACTTGACTCTTTCGGGAGGAACTGACCCAGTAGACTTTGATTGGGGCGGGCCTAACGGGTTTGTTAGCACTGACGCGAACTTGACAGACCTTGAGGGAGGAGATTATATTTTAGCTATAATAGATGGGAATGACTGTACACTGGACACCACGATCACAATCCAGCAGAATGCTGAGGTCATCATTGACACAACCGCCACAGAACCACAGTGCGGTACGGATACAGGATCTATAGTCGCGGCGGTTAGTGGAGGCACGGTAGCAATAGACTATGTCTATACCTGGTACGATGTTGACAATGGTAATGTGGTAGTAGGAAACGCGAGTACTCTAGCAGACATTCCAGCTGGAAACTACACTATTGAGGTGGCAGATGACGCAGGATGCATGGCAATGACCAGCCTAACCGTCAATGATGCTTCTGTTGGAGACCTCACATTTGTGGTAACAGACGTATTGTGTTTTGGAGAAAGTCAAGGGACAATTGATATTACTCTGAGTAATTTTATCACGACCTATACTGTGGGTTGGACAGGGCCAAATGGTTTCAGCTCCGAAGATGAAGACATTGCAGACCTTGAAGCGGGAACGTATTCCCTCAATGTTACTGATGAAAATGGCTGCCAGGTACTTGAAGACATTGATGTTAACCAGCCAGATGACCTGACAATCACAGCTGCAATCACCTATGTTCTTTGCAGCGGTGCTGGAGATGGCGCGATAGACATCACTGTTTTGGACGGCACCCCTGATTACGGATTTTCTTGGTCCGGCCCTAATGGCTTTACTTCTGCAGATGAAGATATAATTGACCTCGAAGGAGGCATATATGAGGTGACAGTAAACGATGCAAACGGCTGTATGTTGATTCAATCATTTGATGTCAGTGAGTCTTCAGTTATAGACTTAACATTGGACGTTAGCGGAACCTTGTGTTTCGAAGACAACAACGGGTCAATAGACCTTACAATTTCAGGAGGTACACCAGCCTATATGATTCTCTGGACTGGCCCTGATGGTTTTTCTTTAACAGATGAAGATCTGATTGACTTAGCACCTGGCGTTTATGACCTGGAGGTGACTGATGACAATGGATGTGTTTCAATTGATAGTGCAACTATAGTTGAGAATCCAGAAATTACCATAGATGTTATTGCAGTAGAGCCGTCTTGTGGAGAAACAGACGGAAGTCTCGAAGCTTTTGCATCTGGAGGAAATGTTGCCGTTGACTACACTTATGTTTGGTATGACCTTGACAACGGTAACGTCGTCATTTCTAACCTTTCGATTGTCACAAATATTCCATCAGGAAATTACTTCATAGAAGTGTTTGATGACTTAGGTTGTTTAGCTGATTTGAATGTGCCCCTTTCCGATGCTGATGCCGGAAGTGTGGATGCAGTTATTTCAGACGTGCTTTGTTTTGGTGATACAAATGGAGAGATCGACGTCACATTGACGGATTTAGACGGGCCTTATACCGTGAATTGGGCAGGTCCAAATGGCTTTGTTTCAACAGATGAAGACATCTCTGCCCTAGAAATAGGGGCGTACTTAATCCAGATTATTGACGTGAACGGATGCTCATTAAACGACGCATTCGACGTCAACCAGCCTGATGAAATACTTATAAGTACAGCATCAAACGACCCATTGTGTGGGGGTGAATTTGCAGGGGATATTGATGCCGAAGTAACAGGAGGCACTCTGGATTATATCTATAGCTGGACAGGACCCTCTGGATTTACTGCGGACGCCCCGTTCATTGAAATGCTGGAAGCAGGATGTTATGACTTAGAAGTTACTGACGCTAATGGTTGTATTGCAACCAACCAAACATGTTTGCTTGCGCCAGATGCCATTGACTTATCTGCCATATTAACCCAGAACATTTGTTTTGGAGACAGCCTTGGAGAAATAGACCTCTCAATTAATGGAGGCACACCAGACTTCACCCTTGTGTGGGTTGGACCGGGCGCCTTCACAGCTGACACAGAAGACCTTCAAGGATTGGTAGCCGGGCAATATGACCTTCAGGTGACTGATGGCAACGCGTGCATGGTTGACACATTCTTTGTAATTACCTCAACGGATGAGCTAATTGCAGATCCAACATTAGTACCGCCCGCATGTCCAGGAGAGGCCAATGGCTCCATAGAAATTGTAATCTCAGGAGGAACACCAGGCTACACAGTCAACTGGACCGCAGACAATGGATTTATAGGAACAGGGATGCTGATAGAAGATCTTGAAGCGGGAGCCTATACGGCAACTATTGTGGACGCAAACGGCTGTTTGAATGCTCAACTCATTGAATTAGATGACCCTGAACCGCTAGATGTTTTGGCAGCTGTTGTTCCGATCATGTGTAACGGTAATAACAACGGGTCAATTGAACTTGAAATTTCAGGAGGAACTGAACCTTATCAAATTCTATGGATTGGTCCAGATGGGTTTAACTCTTCAGATGAAGATCTATTCGGACTAGAACAAGGCATTTATGATTTGACGATTGCAGATGACAACATGTGTACGTTCACTGCTAGTTATGAAATTGAAGAGGCCGCCTTGCTTGACGTTAGCATAGAAAACATTTCCAATGCGAGCTGCTTGTCTTCAAATGACGGCTCAATTTCCATCAATATTATTGGTGGACAAGAACCGTATGACATACTATGGCAAGGACCTGATGGGTTTGAAAGTAGTGACGAAGATATTGACTTGTTGTTTGCCGGAACGTATTCATTGGACATCACCGATGCCTTCGGATGTGCATTTAGTGTGGCAAATCTGCCAGTTCAATCTTTGGGAAATGTGGAAATCACGATGCCTTCTGATATGTCCATTTGCGATGGAGAAGCCCTAGTATTAGAAGCTTCTAATGAAGGAGGAACAGAAGAAGGGTGGACAGACCAAGATGGGAATGTGCTTTCGACTGATTCCTTGTTGACTGTCTCTGAAGTTCCAGGCACTTATACTTTTATCTACTTTGCTTCCGACAATGGCTGTGTTCAAACAGATACTATTGAGGTTGTAATAAATGAAATTCCAATGGCTGACGCTGGAGACGACTGGGTTATTTTCCCGGAACAACAAGCAACACTGGGAGGAAACCCAATCACAGACTCTGAAAATACATGGTATTGGGAACCGGGAGCGCTCTTGACAGACTCCTTGGACACGAATCCGTCCACCACAGAGATTCTCGCAAACACTGAATTTGTTTTATACGTAACAAGCCCTCAAGGCTGCGTAATGACAGATACTGTTTTGGTGACTCTTGTTCCTGCTATTGATGTGCCTGGTGGATTTACTCCAAACGGAGACGGAGTGAATGACCTCTGGGTTATTGCAAATGTTAGACTTTATGAAGGAACTACAGTTGAAGTATATAATCGATGGGGAGACAAGCTCTTCAGCTCATTTGAATACAATCAACCATGGGACGGCCAATACAACGGTGAACCGCTCCCTATAGGCTCATATTACTTCGTTATCAACGTAGTAGAGCCTGGTTATGAACAAGTCCTTACAGGACCCGTAACAATTATGCGATGAAAGGAATTACTAAGATAATAGCGCTTGTAACACTAGTTGTTGGCATGGGGACCAGTGAAGTAGAAGGCCAACAGCTACCGCAATACAGTCAATTCATGTTGAATGATTATGTATTGAACCCGGCTGTTGCAGGCTCAAGGCCACAGTTTGAGGCGAGAGCATTAAATCGGTCGCAATGGACAGGAATTACTGATGCGCCAAGGACGTTTACTTTAAGTGTTCAGGGCCCCCTCAAAAACCCGCATATCGGTTTAGGCGGTTACCTCTATACCGATAACGTGGGCCCTACAAGAAGGACAGGAGCTCAGTTTTCATATACTTACCACCTGTTTTTGAACGAGACCTTGAAACTTGGATTAGGGGTTTCAATGGGAGCTCAACAATTTGCGATTGATGGTTCTAAAATTGAATTGGCAGAAGACAATGATCCCGCTCTTTACAGCGAACTGAATTCGCAAACAGTCTTTGATGCGAAGTTTGGTGCGTTGCTATATGCTGACAACTTCTACGTTGGATTCACATTTCCCCAACTCTTACAAAACGAGATCAAATTATATGATAGCGTTGAGCAAGACTTCAACAAATTGGAAGACCATTATTACTTGATGGCAGGATATACTTATGAAATCAATGAGATGTTTGCATTCGAACCACATCTTACAATCAAGTATGTAGCCCCAACCCCTGTGAAATGGGAAGCTGGAGCAAGACTGCACTATGATGATATGATTTGGCTAGGCGGAAGCTATAGAAGTAACGATGCTGGAATCATCATGGCAGGTTTTGAATATCGCGAAGCCATCACCATTGGTTATAGCTACGATTTCACTACCTCAGATCTTCGTAATTATGCTGATGCAACCCATGAAATAGTGCTCGGATTCCGATTCAATCAGTAACAGAATGTTACCTTTTGTATCTTTTGTAATCAATTCCGTAAAATGCACATTGAAGCGTTCCGCAACTTCTGCTTAGCTAAAAAAGGAACAACAGAGTCCTTCCCCTTCGACTCAAAAACCTTGGTATTTAAGGCAGGAGGAAAGATTTATGCGCTTTGCAATGTCCATCTTTTTGAATCTGCAAATCTGAAATGTGATCCGGAATATGCCCTTGAATTAAGGGAAACATATAATGCTGTAAAGCCGGGTTATCACATGAACAAAAAGCATTGGAACACGGTGTCTGCAAATAAAGACCTACCTGATACGCTCTTCTACAAACTCATAGATCACAGTTACGATCTCATTGTAAAAAGCCCTCCAAAAAGCCAACGAGCACTTCTTGCACAAGACCACAACTGATTTCCATACTTTTGTGCTTCTATAGCATACCAAATGTCAGATTCAAAAGCATTTACAAGCATGGAAGGTCTACTTGAGAATCTCTCGAAGGCTATGTCCAGAATGAAGGAGGGTAAACTGGAAATCGAGGAACTTGAGGAGGTTACTAATGAGGCAAGGGACCTTTATGAACGCTGGGTTGTTTTACGCTTTCAAGCTTACGAAAGACTACTTCCTCAGGAACAAGAACAGCAAGAGGATGAATTTAGCTTTCGCATTGATTCCAAAGAAGTTCTTCTTGAAAAGCAAACCTCGCTTATTGATGCCATTGAAGAAGCGAGCAAAGATGATTCGATTGATGAGGAACCGGTTCTTGTTGAAGACAATAATTCCACAAACGATAAGGTAGTGGAAGACCGTGCCCCGCAAACAAAATTTGAAGTAGAAAGTATTGATCTGGCTGAAGACAAGTCGCTAGCAAGCAAGTTGCAGCACACGCCTATAGCAGACTTAAAAAAGGCCATTTCACTCAACCAAAAATTTCAATTCATCAGTGCGTTCTTTGGAGGCAATAGCCAACAATATGAAGCACTTATTGAACAACTTAATACTTCGATAAACTTGGATGATGCGCAAGGGCTAATTGAAAAATCAATTGGCATACTTGATGAAGAAGAGCCGATTGCGGCAATGTTCTTGGAACTAGTAGAACGCAGACATTCATGAAGTTGATTGTGGTTCCAACCCCCATTGGCAACTTGGGTGATATTACGCTTAGGGCACTTGAAACGCTGAAGGAAGTTGATGCGATTGTGGCAGAAGACACTCGTACAACGGGCAATCTTCTTCGCCATTTTGAGATTCAAAAACCCCTTACGTCGTTTCATACTCATAACGAACATAAAGTAGCCGAGAGAATAGCTGAACGAATTGAGGCGGGACAAACTCTAGCCTTGGTTTCTGACGCTGGTACTCCGGGCATTTCTGACCCAGGGTTCTTGTTGATTCGAGAATGCCTCAAAAGAGGTATCGAAGTGGAATGTCTACCGGGGGCTACTGCTTTTGTTCCCGCACTTGTAGTGAGCGGAATGCCCACAGACAAATTTATTTTTGAGGGCTTCTTACCTCATAAAAAAGGGCGGCAAAAACGAATTCAGTCCATTGCTGACAACGAATTCACCACAGTGCTCTATGAAAGCCCGTATCGGGTGCTTAAAACTCTTGAGCAACTCAAAGAAACATGCGGCGCAGAAAGGCAAATAGCAATCTGCAGAGAAATTAGTAAAATGCATGAAGAAACGTTCAGGGGAACCCTTGATGAAGCCATTCAGAGATTTGAAGAAAAGGCCCCTAAGGGAGAGTTTGTTTTTATTCTCGCAGCCAAAGCTTAAAATAATTGCTTCAGCATTTCATTCACTTTTCCTAGTCGCACTATCTGAATTGAATGACCTTTACCTTCTGTCAATTTGTGCTGCTTGGATATGAATATTCTTTCAAAGCCTAGTTTATTTGCTTCGGCAATTCTTTGATCCACCCGGGTCACTGGCCTAACTTCTCCAGACAGCCCAACCTCTGCAGCAAATGCGACCTTTGGAGGAATGGCAATGTCTGCAGTACTGGAGAGTATTGCGGCAACAATAGCCAAGTCTGTGGCGGGATCATCAACTCGAATACCCCCTGCCATGTTTAAAAACACATCTTTGGTGCCCAACTTGAAACCACATCTTTTTTCTAAAACTGCCAGCAGCATGTTCATTCTTCGGATGTCAAAACCTGTGGCAGAGCGCTGTGGTGTGCCATATACGGCGGTGCTTACAAGCGCCTGAATTTCAATCAACATTGGACGCATGCCTTCCATTGTGGCAGCAATTGCGCTTCCGCTCAAATCTTCGTCAATCTGATTGATTAGAATTTCTGATGGATTGCTCACTTCTTTGAGCCCAGATCCAAGCATTTCATAAATCCCTAATTCATTGGTAGAGCCAAACCTGTTTTTGATTGACCGTAGGATGCGATAAGCGTGATGACGGTCGCCTTCAAATTGCAAGACCACATCAACCATGTGCTCCAGAACCTTTGGACCCGCCAAGGACCCTTCTTTAGTGATGTGTCCAATCAGAAAAATTGGCGTATTGCTCGTTTTGGCGTATTGCATCAACTCTGAAGTACACTCTCTGATTTGAGAAACACTTCCCGGTGATGATTCCAAAGCGGAACTATGCAAAGTCTGGATGGAATCCACGATCAAAACATCAGGCTGAATTTCTTTGATTGCATCAAAGATGCGACCCGTATTGGTCTCGGTTAGTACCAAGAGACCCTCGGGAATTTGACCTATTCTTTCAGCGCGCATCCGAATCTGAGAGGCACTTTCTTCCCCACTGATATAAAGTGTTGTCCATTGATTTTGATGCATTGCTGTTTGAAGCATCAATGTTGATTTTCCGATACCTGGTTCACCTCCAAATAAAACCAAACTCCCTGGCACCAATCCTCCACCTAAAGTGCGGCTGAACTCCTGATCCATCAGTTTCATTCTTGGCTGGCCGTCTGCCGGAACAGTGCTGAGCCCCTGAGGTTTGGAAAGTTGAACAGGGGAGGGGGGACCCCCCCCTTTTTGAGCGGCCACTTTTTCTTCAACAAAGGTGTTCCATTGGTGGCATGCGGGACATTTACCTACCCACTGAGCTGATTCAGATCCGCACTCCTGACAAACATATCTGGTCTTGACTTTTGCCATAATTTGAAGGTAAACAAAACGGGCAGCACAATGGCTGCCCGTTTCAAAGAATATATTTTGTCTTATCGAAGCACAGTCACATGGCCTGTATGCTCTCTTCCGTTTGGAAGGATAAGTACGTAATAGTATGTTCCGTCTTCGCTGTCAGTAGCTTTCCATCTTCCGCTTTCATAGTCATCATCTTCATATACAAGCATGCCCCAGCGATTGAAAATATTGAGGAACACATTGTTGTATACTTCTAAGCCTTCTACAAAGAAACCGTCGTTAACGTTGTCTCCGTTTTGAGGGGTAATAACGTTTGGAATAGTAATATTACAAGCATCTACCAACACGTCAAAGCTGGCAGAAACAGAACCACAAGGATTCTGCCCCTCACCAATAATTTGAATCTCCAATTGCCAACAATCCTGAGGAATCTGATTGGACGTAATTGTCAAGGCATCCAATGCGCTGAATATCACATCACCACAACTAAGGCTCCAGTTGTATTCCAATGAAGCGCCACTATTAAGAGTGAAAGTTTCAGGAACTTCTGGGCAAAGCACAAGTGGTTCAACCGGTGTTGGAGTGGCAGTAGGAGCGTCTCCTATAAAGACCGTAATGCAATGCTCTTCTTCCAAACAGCCATTAGGATCTGAAATAGTTCCACAGAATACGCCGTTGTCATCAACCGTAATAATCTCATCGGTGTTTCCATCTGACCAAACCCATGTCCATCCTTCTGGAATAGCTGGGTTAAGCACTGCTTCTCCAGTACCATTGCATGGAGCAATGAATTCAGGAAGAACAACATCTACAGCAGCAATTGAAATGGATGCACAAGCAACTACTCCATCCGGATGACATTCATTACTTACATTAACACAGTATTCGCCAGTTGTGGAAACCACGATGCTTTCTCCTGTTTCACCCATTGAAACCCCATCAACTGTCCACTCATAGATTAAATCTTCGGTGTCGTTGTCAATTGGATCGAGGGTTACCGAACCATCTTCACATAAAAATTCGTCCTGAAGTTCAGGCTCAGGTGCATACTGAGATGAAATGTGGAAATCAGCATCATCTGAGCCACATCCATTTTCTATAGTAACAGTCAAATCCAGATCTTCAGGCTGGTTATAGCTATAGGTATTCGAAAGCACATCGTCAGTTCCAGGAGCTGGCCAGTCAATAGTAGCCGTACCTCCAATGTCATCAATGTCTACGTTGAAAGTAAAAGGTTCTCCATCACATAAAACCACATCTTCAGAGTCAATCGAAATGCCTGGAGGCAAGGTTACTTCTATGTTATAGATATATGGCTCAAAACATGAACTATCGGTAAATTCAAGAACGTGCATTCCATATGCTCCAGGGGTGTATGTCGTATTAAACTGTGACTCAACAGTAAAATCACCGCCCGGGCCGCTAACAACTTCCCAATCACCATAGGCTGGCTGGAAAGCACATCCCGCAGGAGCCTCATAGATAGGATTACCCCCCGTTAAATCACTAATTGTTTGGTTGTTCTGGTTGCTACAATTAAACAATTGTAACAAATTGTTCTCATCGCCATCACCACTTGGAGTGTAATTTATGGTAATGAGATCTCCGAATTGGATAGGCACAAAATAGATTTCAAAAGTACTTGTAGTTGTAAAAATGAATTGCTCACCATCAACAATTACGGTTATATAAGCACCATTCCAACCACCATTGTCAGAAGTTGACAGGTAGAGGTTAAGGTTACCGGTTGCTGGGTTGTTATAAGCGCCATTAAAGACTATTTCCGTATTGCTAAGTCCATCACAATATGCGCCAGACCAAATATCAGCAGGAATAAACGGGTCTTCTCCAAAGATGTTGAATACACGTTGTCCACCACATCCTTCTTCATTTGTTACAAAAAGGCGGTAGGTGCCAGGAGCGGCATAGATTGAATCATTGATGCCATCAACCAGCCCCTCTGAATAAACCTCTCCTCCAAGGCCATTATAGTTCGATTCCCAGGAAAATGTCACGTAATCGTCAACCTCGTCTGGATCAACATATACCAAAGCTGAATCACTACCACAGACTGGATTAGGCGTAATAAATACATCGGGCAGGAACAATGGCGTTTGATCTACGAAAACACTGGCGTCTGCCTCGCATCCTGATAGAGTAGCTATAAGATTATAAATCCCACCGCTGGTAACATCGCAATCTTGGAATACACAACCATTGCTCCAAATGTATTCTTCGAAACCAGCTGACGCACTTAGTGTAGTCAATTGCCCTGCACAAATATTTAAGTTTCCTTCAATCGTTAGAACAGGGAGTTCAATTGGAACCACATTGACATAGATTACCACTGTGGTGATTCCAACAGGATCGCCTACGTCTGTTGCGGTAATAGTAATGGCTTGAATTCCTAAGTTGTCCATGGACCCTATAAAGTCAATGTCAATGCTGGCAGGGGACCCAGGTGTAATACTATTCACCACTAGTCCTTCGCCCTCAGCTTCTATTGTGATGTTTACAAGCTGTTGTGTTTCTGGAGCTAAAAACTCCATGTCTAGAGACAAAGTGTCATTCAAACAGACTTGAATCGTATCACACCCAAATGAAATGGTTGGAATTGGTGGAATGTTAATGGATGTAGAGGCTGTATTAAATTCGAAAACCTTGTAATCCAACCAGTGAATTCCGTCCTGGTTTTGGTTGTTGAAACCGTAAGGACCGTTGTAAACGCTGCTGTTCAAGTTAAAGCGGCCAAACTGAATGTTCGGACCAAGTGTAGACGCTCTGTCAGCCCCCACATTTCCAGGGCTTGGACCGTTGAAACCATTCCCGCCTCCAACATCACCGTGCGCCCAATCCATGTTCTGGAAACACAATTGTACGTTCTTCTCATCTCCAAGGAGTCCACCGTCTGGGGTAAGAATCATCTGAAATGAATTAGTTTTGTCTGAATGGCCACTGTAATATCCAACGTCAATCACGTTTACATACAAGGCCTCAGGAGTCAACTTGTAGTGCAACTCTCCAATCTCAGTAAAATCAGAATCTGCCCAATAACCGGCAATTTGGTTCCAAGTAGCGCCAGGAAATTCGTCTGGGGTCCAGTCAATAAAACCAGTATCAAACGAGATCGTTCCTTTTGAAGTGATATAAAATGCGTCGTAAGTCGTTCCATACAAGTCAAAGCTCCAGCCGTTGAATCCAATTGGCCCCATCCAGCAATCCACACCTACACCACCACCTTGGCAGTCATCCCAATCAAATTCAGTAACCTCAATGTATGTGTCGTCAGGCTCAATCCAGCAATCACATTCGCCGGCTTGCGACATCCTAGTTTGCTTGCGTTCATGACGCATTTCTTCTGGGTATGAAATCTCTCGATGAGCCTCAATAATTTCAGCTACTTGTCTCTGATCATAGTCTTCAGTTGCCCGGTAAATGGCCCATTCCTCACGAGTCATTTCGTATACCGCGGTCTCAAAAGACCCGTATTTCTTCATAATTGAAGGCCAGTCTTGAGGTGTTTCAACTGGTTCTGTTTGTTGGGAAAATCCGACAATGTTCAATAAGAACAAAGTGGAAAAGATAAGAGCTAAGCTTCTCATACAGGGTGCTGTGTTTTCGGTTTTGATCACGTTAGAAATACAGTATTTCTAATTAGTTAGTTGTGCTGGTTTGTTTTCACCTTCCAAAAAGGCTAACAAATATAGTATTATTCATTATCTCTTTAGGACAACGGTTCCCCGTTGCTTATATATACGCCCGTCAGTGCCCATTGCTTCAAACCAGAAGCTATAGTTTCCTTGAGGACAAATGTTTCCGTGCATATCCGTACCATCCCATTTCTTACGGGCTTCCGTAGAAATAAACACCTCTTTGTTTTGACTGTCAAAGACAAATAAGGATGTCAATTCAACATTTTTAGACTCGGCTTCAATATCAAAAAGATCGTTCCATTGGTCTCCATTAGGAGAAAACACATTTGGCACAAAAAGTTCAGATGGAGGTGATAATTTCACCACACTTTCATGTGTTTCCGTTTTACCAATGGCATCGGTTACCACAAGACTAACCACGTATTCTCCAAAATCCTCATATTCAAAATCAATGGCCGGCTCAAAAGATGTCTGTCCATTTCCTAGCTCCCAATAATATGCATGTGCGTCTTGACATTCTGAAATAAAGTGAACCATCAGAGGGTCGAATGCATCCTTAATCACAGAAAATTGAGCGGTAATTTCTGGTACCGCCTCATGATTCGGAAGATTTGTAGCCGAGCTCCCACGTGCAATTTCATAACTCGAAACGGTGTCTGTAGGCTTTTCTGATTGAGGAGACACACGCATATATACCACTGTATCTGGGGCCTGCCGGCCCGAGGAAGGAGCCGCGGGTGTTATATTGATCTTACTCGAAGGAGATTGATCATTCTTCGCATTGTTCGAGTGGTGAACTTCTTCGTCAAAAGCCTCCAAATCAGATTCAAGGGGCATTTGAACGATGAGAGAGTCTGAAACGGCAAGTTGAAGTTGTTCTTCAGGAACGGGGTTGTCATTAGATAGCGTGGCATTTTCCTCTTGCGTTAGCGCCCAAAAACCAAGAGCCACCAAACCAATCATAGAAGACAGGATGGCTACTTTTGCACCCATTGAAATACCAACCGCTGCCACGCTGCTAGAGACGGTAGAAGCCCCAATTCCCTGAGAAACCCCCTGCCAAACCGCAGGATCAACAGGCATCTCGAAGTTGGATAACTTTTTTGAGAACAGGTCGCGTATATGTTTGTCTTGTAGACTCACGTGTGTGTTATGCTTGTTAGTTTTTTCTGCAGCCAAGCCTTTGCTTTATGGAACTGTGTTTTGGAGGTGCTTTCAGAAATGCTGAGCTCTTCAGCAATTTCTTTATGGCTAAACCCTTCTATTGCGAAAAGGTTAAACACCATTTTATACCCCGGGGGCAAATCCTGAATCAAATTCATGAGGTCCTCTGCAGCTAATTCTTCCAACACTCCAAATTCATGTTGATTGTATTCTGCCGCTTCTGTGAGCTCCTCTCTCATGTGCCAGTTTTTGTCTTTCCTAAGGTGAATTAACGCCGTATTGATCATTATCATACGGATCCAACCCCCCAAGGCTCCCTCTCCTTTGTACTGTTCCAATTTGTCAAAGACCTTGATAAACCCCTCTTGGAGGATATCTTGAGCGTCATCTTTGTGGTGCGCATACCGCGTACAAAGAGCCATCATCTTGCCCGCAAACTTGTTGAATAACTCCTGCTGAGCGCGGGAATCACCTTTTTTACAGGCTTCGACAAGTTGGGCATCGGTCATGGTTCACTCAACTAAATGATGCGGAAGAGGGAACAAAAGTTGCCTCATTGTGATTTTTTTTTCTTTCCACAAAGAAGCAAAGGTGAGGAAAGGGGTTTATTGATGCAATAGAACTATTTTTGCACCCAATGAAACACATTCGAAACTTTTGCATCATTGCACATATCGACCACGGAAAAAGCACTTTGGCCGATCGATTGTTGCAAACCACAGGCACGGTCTCAGAGAGAGATATCCAAGCTCAAACGCTGGATGACATGGATTTGGAGCGTGAACGAGGCATCACTATCAAGAGCCACGCCATCCAGATGAGTCATGTGCATGAAGGAAAAAACTATACGCTGAACTTAATAGACACACCGGGACACGTAGACTTTTCCTATGAGGTCTCTAGGTCCATTGCTGCTTGCGAAGGAGCACTTCTTATAGTTGACGCTACTCAAGGGATTGAAGCACAAACGATCTCGAATCTTTACCTCGCACTAGAGCACGACCTTGAAATTATTCCTATCCTCAACAAGATGGACTTGGACAGTGCCGACCCTGAAGGGGTAACGGATCAAATTGTAGACCTCATTGGCTGTAGACCTGAAGACGTTATTCCTGCAAGTGGGAAAACGGGAATGGGGGTTGACGATATTCTCAAAGCGATTATTGATCGAGTTCCTCCCCCAAAAGGAGACCCAGACGCACCTCTGCAGGCCATGGTTTTCGATTCAGTTTATAATTCTTTCCGAGGAATTATTGCCTATTTCCGTATCCTTAATGGATCCATTCGAAGCGGAGACAAAGTAAAATTCATGAACACCGGCAAACAATATGAAGCCGATGAAATCGGAAACTTAGGAATGACTCTCCAACCCAAGAAAGAACTGTTTTGTGGAGATGTAGGCTATATCATTTCTGGAATAAAAATAGCCAAAGAAGTAAAAGTGGGTGATACGATTACACTCACAAGCAGGCCCTGCACAAATATTGTAAAAGGATTTGAAGATGTGAAGCCGATGGTTTTTGCGGGAATCTATCCTGTAGACACAGACGAGTACGAAGAGCTTCGCGCTTCCATGGAAAAGCTCCAATTGAATGACGCATCACTGGTGTTTGAACCAGAATCTTCTGCCGCTCTTGGCTTTGGATTCCGTTGTGGATTCCTGGGAATGCTCCACATGGAAATTATTCAGGAAAGACTTGAGCGCGAGTTCGATATGACGGTGATTACTACGGTGCCTAACGTGTCCTATCATGCATACATGAGGGATGGGACGGACATGGTGATCAACAATCCAAGTGACATGCCAGACCCTTCCAGACTGGAAAGGGTAGAAGAGCCGTATATCCATGCACAGATTATTTCTAAATCGGAATATGTAGGTTCTATCATGACCCTGTGTATTGATAAACGTGGCGAACTCAAAAACCAGGTTTATCTCACTGCAGACCGCGTGGAGTTGAGCTTTGATATGCCTTTGGGTGAAATTGTATTTGACTTTTACGACAAGTTGAAAACGGTATCAAGAGGGTATGCCTCATTCGATTATCACGCCACAGCATACCGCGCAAGTCACTTAGTCAAATTGGACATCCTTTTGAATGGCGACCAAGTAGACGCCTTATCTGCGTTGATTCACCGCGATCATGCGTTTGAACTAGGAAAAAAGATTTGCCTCAAACTCAAGGAACTGATTCCTCGCCAGCAGTTTATGATTGCCCTACAAGCAGCGATTGGGGCTAAGATTGTAGCAAGAGAGACCATTAAGCCAGTAAGAAAAGATGTAACAGCTAAATGTTACGGCGGAGACATCACACGTAAGAGAAAATTGTTGGAAAAGCAGAAGAAAGGAAAGAAGCGTATGCGCCAAGTTGGTAACGTAGAAGTTCCTCAGGAAGCATTTCTTGCCGTGTTGAAACTGGATTAAGCGGATTTCTTAACCGCTTTGTTCTTGTTGGCTAATTGTCCACAAGCAGCATCAATGTCCTTTCCGCGAGATCGTCTTACGTTCACGATGAGGTTGCATTTTTCTTCTAGGTAATTTGCAAACGCATCTACCTTGGCCGGGTCGGCCTGTCGGAAATCAGCATCATCAATTGGATTGTATTCAATAATGTTGATTTTACACGGCACATTGCGACAAAAGACAGCCAGTTCTTTAGCGTCTTGTAGTTCGTCGTTGAAGTCTTTGAAGATAATATATTCAAATGTTACTCGTGAGCCTGTTTTCTCATGAAAATAACGAAGCGCCTCCGCAAGAGTTGCTAGGTTGTTACTGTCATTGATCTCCATGATCTTACTCCGCTTCACATCATTGGCAGCGTGCAATGACAAAGCGAGATTGAACTTCACTTCATCATCACCTAGTTTTTTGATCATCTTGGCAATTCCCGCAGTGCTGACTGTAATGCGTTTTGGCGACATACCCATGCCGGGATCTGAAGTGATGTGCTCAATGGATTGCAGCACATTTTTGTAATTCAACAATGGCTCACCCATGCCCATGTATACGATGTTGGAAAGGGATCTTTGATAGACAGTTTCTGCTTCGTTTTTAAGATGACGCACCTGATCAACGATTTCTCCAGCGCTAAGATTCTTGAGCAATTTCAACTTTCCCGTTGCGCAAAAAGAACAAGCTAAACTGCAGCCAACTTGAGACGAAATACAGGCGGTAGTTCTAGAGGTAGTTGGAATGAGCACGCCTTCAACCACTTGAGTGGGACCCGCAGAAAATGCACATTTGATTGTGCCATCTGTGCTAACTTGCCTGTCTTCAAGCACAATAGAGTCCAACTCGAAATGTGCCTCGAGCAGAGCGCGTGTTGATTTTGAAAGGCTTGTCATTTCAGCAAATGACTTGACCCCATGCGTCCAAAGCCATTCCATGATTTGATTAGAGCGGAAAGGTTTTTCGCCGTGAGATACCAAAAAATCTTTTAATGCTTCTTGGCTAAGGCTACGAATGTTTGGGGTCTTCACCATGGGGCAAATATACAGCTACCAATGGGGATGAGAAGAGATTTACTTTAAGCCTGGCTTTTGAACCTGAACTTGTAACGGTATACACGCTCTTCTCCACCTTCTTCAGGGTCCAGTTGAATGGCCTCCAACTTATTGATGACATAGTCAACAAGCTTTGGACTTGTAGCTTCAATGTAGACCACTTCTACCTTCAATGTAGACCACTTCTACCTTTCCTTCTGCAGTAATTTTGAAACTAATATCTACGTGATCTTGCCTGTTCTCTTTTGGAACAAGCTTAATCTTTTGAACAGGTGTTTGAGGAGCTTGGAAGTTGGCCAATACATTTCCTCCCCCGATCGAAATCAGAAAAATTGAAAATAATATGAGAGTGGCGCGTTTCAAGCTTAGTTTGTTCTTAGTATGACGGCTGAGTCAGAAAGAAGTTACAAAACATGATGAGTATCTGATTTACAATTCGATAAGCGGTAGATAAAACTTGGCGAATGGCAATATTACTGCCCGGCATCTGATGGCTTCAAAACAATTCTCATCTTTAGGCCAATGAAAACTACTTTGACTGGAATTGCTACAATCGTGGCTTTGTTTTCCACAATCCTTTGCAATGCGCAATGCTGCACATATACATTAATAATGGATGACACCTATGGAGATGGGTGGAATGGAGGACAATTGGAAGTTTGGATGAATGGAAACTCACTTGGCTTTTATGCAGCTGAGAATGAAGGAAGCTCAGCCACTTTCGAAGTGTGCAATCTGGATGAATTGCAATTGGTTTATTCTTCAGGAGATTATGAAAATGAAAATAGTTATTTCCTAGCAGGAGGAAACGGCAATCTGATTGTCCAAGAAGGCCCAGAGCCACCTGTTGGAGAATCTGAAATAATTGTTGTGGACTGTGATATTGTATCTGAACCTGGTTCTAACCCCTGCGGTGCCATTATGTTGGAAGAGGGATGCACTGTGGCAGATAATTCCACTTCTTTTGGGTCTGGATACCAAGGAAATTGCGCCGAGTTTCAAGGGGCCGACATTTGGTTTACGGCCATAGTTCCAGAATCAGGGGGCCTCATTTTTGAAACGGAATACATTGGCGCCATGAATGACACAGGTATTCAAATCTGGACCGGCAACGACTGCACAAGCCTAACAGCGGGACCTTGCAATGATGATGGTGGGAGTGGCTATCTTTCTTTGATTGCCGCATATGGATATGAACCCGGTACGTTACTCTACCTCCAACTTTGGGGATATGGAGGCCAAACAGGAGCCTTTAATTTGTGCATGACAGACCCAGGAATTGTAGAGATGGTATCTTCAGAGCTTCCTATTTTCTCTTTTTTTACTGATGGGCAAGAAATCCCAGATGAACCTAAAATTGATGGTTTGCTGGAAGTGAGGTACAACGGTCCCGGAAGTCTAAACTTCCTTTCTGATGACCCGGTTGAATACAATGGAAACGTGGGAATAGAGATTAGAGGAGCTACCTCAGCAAATTACCCGCAGAAACCCTACGCATTTGAAACTCGTGATGCTCTTGGTGAAAACAACAACGTGAGTTTGGTTGGATTCCCCGCAGAGAATGACATTGATGGTAGTCAGGTCGCTCAGGTCTATTACAAAG
>CAZKMC010000009.1:0-351 GCA_964553485.1 uncultured Comamonadaceae bacterium | reverse complement strand
CTATCAAGGGATTTATGCATTCTGTGAAAAGATCAAAGTAGACTCGGGAAGAGTAGACATCGCAAAACTTAATCCAGATGAAAATGAAGGTGATGATGTCACAGGAGGGTACATTCTTGAATTGAATTATTGGAACAGCAACAACAGTTGGGAGTTGGGCTATACACCCCTGGACCATCCAGATTTTGACGTTCATATGGTATATCGTTACCCCAAGCCAGAAGTAGTTACACAAGCTCAAAAGACCTATATCGCCTTTTTTGTGGACTCACTTGAAACGGCCATGTACGGTCAGGATTTTATGGATCCGGAAATTGGCTTCAGGAATTACCTTGATATTGAGTCGTTTAT
>CAZKMC010000008.1:17027-24232 GCA_964553485.1 uncultured Comamonadaceae bacterium | reverse complement strand
GTCGAAGATTAGAGGCGAAAAATTGGATTTATTTCAAAGACAAAGCAGGAAACCGAATAGATAGCGCACAAGTCATCAAACATTCCCTGTCCTTTGGATTGCACGCCAATTATTATTTTGGAAATCTGAAACAACAACGAAAAGTCAACATTGCAGATCCTACTTTTTTGGATATGCGCATTAATAACAACACCCAGGTAAAGGACCTCGGGGCTGACTTAGGGGTTTATTATCAAACAATTCTGAGCAGCGCTTATACATCTGACCGAAGATTAAAGAAAAAGTGGTTGATAGGAGTTGGCGCCACTTACTCTCCATCGCTTGAAATGGCCACAAAGTTTACTGAGCTGAGACAAAGCACGCAGATAATCAACAATATTGAAACTGCTCTAGACACCAGTTTTTATTCTGAAGGAAGTGGAAGAACAATTATTCCTGCAAAAATTGGTGGAGGAGTTGCCTTGAGTTATGCAGGACAGAAAGGAAGGCAATGGACGTGGTCTGTGCAATATCAAACACAAAATTGGGAAGATTATAGACGTTTTATCGAGGACGCTGAACAACCGAACAACTTGACCAAGTCTTCTGAGCTTGCTTTCGGAATGCGCTTTGCACCCAGCACCCTTGAAGATGCTTCTAACGCCCTTGCTAGGGGCACTTATATGCTTGGTGCGCGTTCCACAGCTACTGGGTTCTTGTTATCCGGTAATCAAATATTAGAGCAAGCCGTATCTATGGGTTTTACTTTTCCAATGTTAGGTTCAAAATCAGCAAGTCGGTTTAATCTCGGCATGGAACTTGGTCAGAGAGGAACTACCACAGATGGATTAATAAAAGAGCAATTCAGAAATATTTATGTGGGATTCTCTTTTTCGCCATATTTCAAGAACGTGTGGTTTGTAGAAAGAAAATATGACTAAATCAACTATAGGAATGAAACGGATTACGGGAATACTCACATTGATGCTTTTAGCAGTCTTTGGTTACACTCAAGACGAAAAGTACGGTGATACTGAAGAGCAACAAATTCGTTGCAAAGAAGCTCTGAGTGTCTACAAAAGTTTCAGAAATCAAAAGAATTACGACGATGCATATATCATGTGGCAAGAAGCATGTGATGTTTGTCCGGAAGACGTAGGCCAAAGTATGTATTTTGATGGAGCGCGTTTCTTGCGTTACATGATTGACAAATCTGAAGGTACACCTAGGGGAAGTGTTCTTATCGATTCATTGATGATGATTTATGACAAGCGCATGGAACTCTATCCAGCTACTTCCAGATCTCCCAAGAACAAATGTGAGATTCTAGGTTATAAAGCCTCAGATTATCTTCGTTATTACAAGGATTCGAATCAAGGTGCCTTTGACATGTTTGAAGAATCATTGAATTGTTTGGCGTCTGAAACTAGTGCCGCTACATTGAGTGGTTATTACATGACCCTTTATTATTTGTTTAAAGATGCTGAAGGGGAAAATCAAGAAGAACTAAATGGCCGATTACTCACTGATTATCTCACTTTGCAGGGGTATGCAAAAAATGCCATCAAGGCTGCCAAAGCAGAATTAGAATTGGAAACATCAGAAAAAGAAAAAGATTCTGCTGAAAGATCTATTGACCTTTATGAAAAGGCAAAAAACAACCTGGATGAAATCTTTGTGGTAATTGCAGAATGTGATAAAATGCTTGCAGTTTTGAAAAAGAAAGTTGAAGCAGCTCCTGAAGACTTTGAATTGAAGGTTAAAGTTCTAGATCTTTTAAATAGAAAAGATTGCACAGATAGTGATTTCCATCTGACATTATCTCGAAAGGTTTATGCTAAGGACAAAACTTCATCTGCTGCATACAGCATAGGTATGTCATTAGCCAAAAGGTCAGAATACAAGGAAGCTCTTAAGTATCTCGAAGAGGCGGTTCAGCACTGCCCTGATTGTGACGAAAGAGAAACCTACTTATTGAAAGCTGGACGAGTTGCTAGTGCGTTAAAAATGACTGGAAAAGCTAGAGGGTACGCCAAAGACATTATAGCTATTAACCCAAAAAGTGGTGATGCCTATATTCTTCAGGGAGATGCTATTGCAGGGTCTGCAGCGGCTTGCGACGACGGTGCATTAGGTGCAAGATCAGTTTATTGGTTGGCGACAGACTATTATGAAAGAGCTCGCTCTGTTGACTCAAGCGTAGCTGATAAAGCGGCAAGCAAGATAAGAACCATGCAAAGTCAATATCCAACTATTGAAGATATTTTTACCGTGTCTCTTAGTGTCGGCTCTTCATTCACAGTCCCTTGTTATGGGGAATCCACTAAAATTAGGGTGAGATAGTGACATGGCTTTATTACTCAAATTAGACTTTTCAAAAAGCATTTTACTGATTTTATTCAGTGGAATGCTTTTTTCTTGTCAAAATGATATTGAGCAAATAGAGGCGTTGACCGAGGATCAGAATTTTCCTGTTCAAATTGTCCGTGACGGCACCTTTCATTATACCCAACAAGGAAAGCTTCGTAATACACTCAAAGCGACGTTCCTTGAACAATATGAAGGTGAAAACCCGCACCTAAAAGTGTCTGAAGGTTTTACTTTGTTCATGTATGATTCTTTGGAAAATATTGAGGCAACTTTACAAGCCAATGAAGGTATCTTCATTGAGCAAGAACAACGCATGGAAGCAAGAGATGACGTTATGTTATGGAATCTCGAAGGAGAAATTCTGAGAACGGAAGAACTTATTTGGCAACAGGACAGCGACAAAGTTTACACAGATAAGTTTGTCTCTATATCCACCAAAGATGGAATTATTTACGGCAAAGGGTTAGTGTCAGACTCTCGTTTCAAGTCTTATTCAATGAAAAACTTGAGTGGAGATTTATATGTAGATGACCCAGCCAAAAAAGACAGTTTAAATGGATCCGAAGAAAAGCCTTAAAGTTCATAAAGCCGCAGAAAAATTTTGGCTAGGCATTGTAATTGCTAGCGCCCTACTCACCGTGTTTTTCATGTTGCGGGATGGATTCGAAGAGAATCTCAAAATGGCCGTCTTACCTGCCATCGCCTTTATTTGGTTCCTATTTCGTAGATCATTTCGAAAGCGATTGGAAAAACAAGTGGGAAATAATGAGAACTGATACTAAAATGTCTCAACATCATTTTTTAGCTACATTTGCACTGAACCATCTCCAAAATCCTGAATGGACCCTGACAGTTGGCTGATTATCGCCATCACTCTTGCCTTTTCTGCATTCTTTTCCGGGATGGAGATTGCTTTCGTTTCTGCGAACAGGCTGAAAATTGAACTTGACAACAAACAAGGGCTTTTTTCTGCAAAAATTCTTTCTCATTTCCTGCAACACCCTAAGCTTTTTATAGCATCAATGCTTGTGGGAAATAATGTTGCCCTTGTTTTTTATGGGATTACCGCAGGCCAAACTGCCTCTTTTTTGTTGTTTGGAGTCAATGATTGGTCAGCTGCTGAAGGCCCATACGTGGCTCTGGGAATTCAAACGCTCATTACCACAATAGTAATTTTATTGACTGCTGAGTTCTTGCCAAAAGCATTCTTTAAGCTTGACCCCAATAAATGGCTCAATATTTTCGCCTTACCCCTTTTGATTATCTACTATGCGCTTTGGGGGCCTTCTTGGGTAATCACAAGTATCAGTAAAGGATTTATTCGTGGAGTCCTGAAGGGACATACGCATAATGAAAAAGTAAACTTCGGAACCACTGATCTAGACCATTTTTTGCGGGAAGCGACTGAAAACATGGGGCCTGATGACGAGCCTGAGCATGAAATTCAAATTTTGCAGAACGCGCTGGATTTCTCCAAAACCAAGGCCAGAGATTGTTTGATTCCTCGAAATGAAATTGTTGCGTTACCCCTTTTAGCCTCTATTGAAGAATTGCGAGAGACATTTATTGAAACGGGACTTTCTAAAATAGTCATTTATAGGGAAAACATAGACAATATCATTGGATATGCACACTCTTATGATCTCTTCAAAAGGCCGGTACACATTAAAAACATCCTGTTACCGGCATTCATTGTCCCAGAGCCTATGGCAGCGCATGAAGTACTTGAACAGTTCATCAAAAACAGGCGAAATCTTGCCATTGTTGTAGACGAATTTGGCGGAACCTCTGGGATCATCACGATTGAAGACATTGTGGAAGAGCTATTTGGCGAAATTGAAGATGAACACGACAAAGAAGAGCTGATCGAACGTGACCTCGGAAACGGACATTTCATTTTTTCCGGAAGGCTAGAAATAGACTATTTGAATGAGTCATATGGTTTTGACTTACCTGAGAATGAACAATATGAAACTTTGGGTGGACTATTAATCCATTATATGGAGGATATTCCAGACGAAGGTGCTCATATTCGAATAGAGAAATTTGCATTTCGCGTCACCAAAGTGGATAGCGCAAGGATAGATTTAGTTGAGCTAAAGACACTAGAGGCTTCATAACTTTCATAAGTCGAGGAACCTCCGTATATTCGCGCTCTTAAAATTCAAAGGATACTTTATGGCAACCATTGGTAAAATCAGGAATAACAGAGGTCTTCTGATTGTGCTCATCGGATTGGGAATGTTAGGTTTCTTAATTCCGTATGATGCCGTTCTTGCCCTCATGGGTCAAGGAGGTAACAGAGCAGTAGGAGAAATAGACGGGCAAAGCTTATCTGCCGTTACGTATCAAGGAGCACTTCAAGAACGAGACGAGTTGTTTGATTACACAAATACTCAGAGTCTAGAAAATGAGGTGTGGAACGATTTGATTGAGCAAACGCTCTTGGAAGATCAATATTCCAAACTTGGTCTTGATGTTGGACAGGATGAATTCGACGAAATTCGATTCGGCGAAAATCTCTCTCCATACGTAAAAAGAACTTTCTATCAGCAGGGTGAAACTGCAGAAAAAAAGGAAATCTGGAGACAAAACTTCTCTGGAATGTTCAATGATCCCGTTAGAAGACGAGTTTACGAGGGATACGCTAAAGTAATTGTTGCAAAAAGAAAGCGTGAGAAGTACGATAATCTCATAAAGAAAGGGGTTTACTCCAATACTCTTGAAGCCAAATATGATTATCTGGCAACTCAAGAGAAGGTGAATATCAAATACGTTTTGAAAAAGTTTGCTGAAATTCCGGATTCGGCTGTAGATGTTTCTGCAAGTGATGTGAGAGCATATTACAATGCCCACATGAATGATGACGAGTATAAGCAGCAAGCTGGAAGAAACATTGAGTTCATCGTATTCAAAATAGAACCATCTCAAAAAGATATCGAAGAGCTTCAAACAACAATGAACTCTTTGGTTGAACAATGGAATAATTCTTCAAATGATTCCACTTTCGTTCTACAAAACTCTACCAATGGATTATTCAACACTCTTCAGGTAAGAACTAAAGTTGCTATTGAAGATACCTTGAACGCAATGTTCATGACTGCCGATGTAGGAACCATAGTTGGTCCATACGAAGAGAATGGGGCGATTAAAGTGGCTAAAATCATTAGAAGAGGAATGCAGCCAGATACATCAGCTTCTGTGCGTCACATTCTATTGAAGTCTAATTCAGGAACTGAAGAAGAAATGGCACAATTGATGGCTCGTGCGGATAGTCTTACAAAGCGTTATAAAGCTGGGGATGATTGGGATGATTTGGTAACTCGCTTTTCGGATGATCCAGGGTCAAAAGCTACTGGAGGTAAGTACGAAAACTTTCCAAAAGGACAAATGGTCAAGCCTTTCGAAGAATATAGTTTTAATAATGCGCCAGGTTCAATTGGCGCGGTAGAAACTACTTTCGGAGTTCACCTTATCGAAGTGTTGGACCAGAACTTCCAAACGGAAGAAGCAACTGTTGCGTTCATCGAACGTGCAGTGGCGCCATCAAGTCTTACTAGAAGAGAAATCTATAAAACAGCTAGTGACTTCTCTATCAACTTCAATAAGTTCGAGCTTTTTAAAGATGCGGCAGACACGAGTGGATACTCTGTGGTTGAAGCGAATAATATCAAGCGTAATGCTCAATCACTTCCAGGTGGCTTAAAGGATCCATTTGAAATAATCAATTGGGCATATACCGCTGCAAAGAATGAAGTTTCAAATCCACTACAAACTGCTGATAGTTATGTAGTAGCAGCTCTCAAAAAAATAATGGAACCAGGTGTTCCTCCTTTCGAGAATGTAGAACAGGAAATGAAAGACGCAGCTACTAAGGAAGCAAAAGCTAAAAAGTACAAAGGCATTATGGACGAAGGCAATACCCTAGAGGAGATTGCCAGTCTTGTTGAGACTACGGTTAAGACAGCTAGAAATATTTCTTTGAAAACAGGAACTATCGCAGGATCAGGAACAAGTTTACCTGAGCCTGAAGTAGTTGGGCTTGCCATGGGAATAGAAGCAGGTAGAATGTCAAAACCTATAGTTGGAGAAAATGGAATCTGGGTTATTGCTCCCGACGGTGCTCGTATAGAGGCCGAGGCAAAAGACAGTTTTTTCGAAGACCAAGACAAACTTCTTACACGTACGAGAAATGCAGCAGCAGGGCGTAATTTCACTGCGATGAAAGAAGCAGCAAAAGTGAAAGATCTTAGATTGGATTTTTAATCCAATTCACAACTAATTTGAAAGGCCAGTGTTTTTACTGGCCTTTTTTATTGAGCCAAAGTAAGCTGCTATCCCCATAGCTCAAGAAGCGGTAGTTATTCGCTTGAGCGTGGGAATAGACCCTTTTCCAATCCTCTCCTAAAATTGCGGAGATCAGCAACAATAGGGTGCTTTTAGGCATGTGAAAATTGGTAATTAACGCATCAATACTTTTTATCTGATACCCAGGGGTTATGATAATAGCCGTATCAAATACGATTGACTCTTCTGAAGTTGGCCAGTGTTCTAGGAGCCAGATAAGTGCTTCTGTATAGGAGCCAAATTGTTCTTGCTGTTCGTATGGATCCCATTGACCAACAAATAATTGCACACTGCCTGTTTTCAACCTATTAGCTAGCCAAAATATACTCTCCAGACTTCTTAAAGAGGTAGTTCCTACAGCTACTCTACAGCCTCTGTTTACTATGAGACTTCTTACAAAATGCTTATTAATAGTCACCGTTTCGGCGTGCATTTCATGATGAGATATCTCTTCGGCTTCAACAGGCTTAAAAGTACCTGCTCCTACATGCAGAGTGACTGCGTTGATT
>CAZKMC010000008.1:11263-17017 GCA_964553485.1 uncultured Comamonadaceae bacterium | reverse complement strand
CGTTGATTTCGATTTTTCTCTGTCTTATTTCTTTGAGAACTTCTGGGGTAAAATGCAATCCTGCCGTTGGAGCAGCAACACTACCTTCCCAAACAGCATACGTGGTTTGATATCTCAATGGGTCTGAAGGTTCTACGTCCCTTCGCATATATGGCGGCAACGGAATTTTTCCCAAATGCTCTAGCAAGTCTGAAAAGGAAAAGTCCTTGTGGCTCCATTCAAATTTCACTTGATGAATAGCACCATCCACTCGTTTCAACTTAGTTGCCTTGAGTGATAATTCTGGGATTTTGGCTTCTATTTGTTCTTCTGTTTTCCATCTTTTGCCTCCTCCTACCATACATTCCCAAATGACAGTGTTTTTTGAGGCCAATGCCAATTCCATGGATTTAGGTTCAATAGGCTGAAGAATGAACAATTCGACCCTAGCGCCTGTTGCCCGTTCAAATATCATTCTTGCATTGATCACCTTTGTGTCGTTATAGACCAATTGAGTCACCCCTTTTAAAAGTGAAGGCAAATCTTTAAAAGAGTGATTTGAAATCTCCCCATCCTTCCACTCGAGCAACTTGGAATTTTGCCGCTCCTCTAGTGGATACTGAGCAATTTTCTCAGGTGGCAACTCGTAATCATAATCAGAGATGTGCAGTTCATTCATTGCGTCAAAATTAGCTCAAAAAAAAACAGCCCTCGAGCGTTCTCAAGGGCTGTTTAAACCTTAACTAAAACTAACTATACTATTTAACACTCAATCCCGGGAGGGATTGAAAAGTGGTAAATCACATTTTTAATACAAGTGAAAAAAGGGATACCCTACTGATGAAAACTATTTTATCAGTTTACTGACTTTGATTTGACCTGTTCCTTCAAATTCATAGGTCAAGCCCATTGGAAGGCAAACGATTTCTAAAGCTTCTTCAACGGTAGACGCATGAAAGGCTCCAGTAAATTCTTTATCGTCTATGAAAGGAAGTTGAAATTCCACATCAAATTGAATTTCTAAATCATGAAATACATGTGCCAATTCTGATCGATCGTATGCAAATTCACCTGCATCCCAAGCAATAACTGTTGCCTCTATTTCAAATGGTTTCAACAAACTGTTGTTCTTTAACTTGGTTGCCAAACCTTCTGTCAGGATGGCTTGCTGTTCATCTGTAGAAACGCGCACTTTACCTTCATAACAATCAACACGTAACGCTTTCTTTCCGTTAAACACATTGAATCTTGTTCCCAAAACTTCTACAAGTCCGCTTTCACCAGCTACCTTGAAACGGCTTCCCTTTTCCACTTCAAAATATGCTTCTCCATCAAGGGTCACAGTGCGGTGGCTATCCCAAGAATCGGCATTCCAGGAAAGACTTGACCCTTTTCTCAACTGAACTTCTGACCCGTCTGGCAATTCAACTACTTGATTCGCATTTTGAGCAAGTATATGGGTGCTATTCGGTTGATTAGCAAACCACAATATTCCCAAGAATAATATTGAAGCAGCGGCGGCCCAGCGGACCCAAGTCACATTGTTTAATCTCCTAACTGGAGTGACTTGATTCAATTTCCCTTCTATTTCCTTCCAAGCCTGGTCTTTCGACTTGGTAGTAGGAACATTCAAGTTCTTAAGGGTCTGGTTTATGTTATTTTCTTTCATCACGTATCATTCAATTGGCCGCATTGTGGCCCATCTCATCCTAATACAATATTGAGTCTCCTCACCCTACCTACATTTCTAATAAATTCAATGAAATCTCAACAAAACTAACTCCGGAGAAGAAACCACTGCCATTTACAATGTTCTCAGGTCCGGTTGAAATTTGTGTGACACCATAATCCAACTGGTAAAAGAATACTTCTTCATATTCTTTGTTTATAGCATAGATAGTAAGAATATGGTTTCCATAATACTTAAAATCGGTATCATACAATGTGGCCCCTTGGGCGGGAATAGGAGCATTGTAAATCTCTTCAAATTGTCCAGATGGAACTGAAAAGGGAATTTCCTCGGGCGAAGCCTCTAAATTTTTAAGCATTAAGACGTACGAGTACTCTTCATTATCCTCCCACAAAACACTAAAAATTGGTTGGCCGGTGGAATTTGGATCAATGGGAATGGTTTGCGCGCTGACTTGTTCAATTATTAGCTGCTTGGGCACGCGTGTAATAGCGGAAACTTCTTTGCCTTGGTGATTGATTAGCAGCTCATACTGCTGATTTGCCATGACAATATCAGCACTTGGATTGTAATAATGGCCTGGAACAGCCACATCTCCTACTAGTGCTATTTCATTGGAGCCGCTTAATCTAACATCTGCGCCGATAACGGGTTCCATTTCATTGTTTCCTTGTGATGTATAACTCAAATAAATGTCCTGATTGGATATTCCAGCTTTAATGACCCCATTTACTACTATCCATTCTTCAGGCTCAGCCAAAGTGCCTTTATTACAAGACCAAAATGACAGGACCAATAACAATATGAGTTGACTTCTCACCATGATATTCCTATTCTAATTGTGGGGGTAATGCCAAGTTGGGCGAGGTCTCTAAACGCTAAATCCACCCCATTATCCGTGCTATTTGTGAGAAAATACTGCCTGTTCGAAATATTCTGATGGTTCAGCACATTAAAAATCCCTCCTCCAATATGGACCTGTGAATCCCCCAATTTGAACTCGTAATTGGCTGAAAAATCAAGACGTTGGTAAGCCGGTAATCTCGATCCATTCACAGTTGAAAATGAAACACGTTCCTGAGTTTCGCCATTGAGTAATTGCAGTGTATATGTGCCCGGACTAGAAGTAAACGGTTTACCAGAAGCGAGAACAAGGGTTGACGCAAAGCGCCAATTTTGCAGCTTGATCATATAAACAAGATTCAGTTCATGGAGGGCATCAAAAGAAGAAAGTAATGTGTTTACCCCTTGATCTCGGAAAGAATTTTCAGCATTCCCGAGAGTATAGGAAATCCACCCATTATGAACTCCACTGCTGTAAATAAGCGTTGATTCTACACCTTTAGTGGTGCCTGTGCCGGTCAATAAGTCATTTTCAAATGCATCCAGCTCAAATCCTGTCAGTGCTTTTACATCTTCTATAACTCCTGTTTTATTGGCAAAATAGCCACTCACTGCAAAGGTGAATTTGTCCAAATTTAGCCTGGCTCCCATTGTGAAGTGATCAGAAGTCAATATTGGGAATCCATCTTGACCGGCAAATGCCCATTCATCAGACGAATTCTGAAAAAGGTCTTGTCTGCGCACTCTTCTTAGAAATTGGTTGTTAATTCCTACTCCACCGTTTAGGCTAATGATTTGATTTAGTGTGTATTCGAAAAACAGCCTTGGTTCAATCAAGACTTTCTCGACATCAGTCAAAGCAGTCAACCTAAGGCCGGCTTTTACTAATAATTCAGGTACTGGATGGTAAATATCCTGAACAAAAAAAGCAGCGGCAATGGCATTTGTCTCGGAATCAACCCGCATTAGGTCCGTTTGGAGATTTGATGAATTCAGACTAAAATTCTTGAGTTCAGTACCGAAGGAAATTTTATGTTGATTTCGGAGGATGTTTTGGCTGAAAAACAGGGATACGTCTCTAAGGTTTGTATTTCGGTCAAAATACACGGTGTCTGAAACTCCTAGCAGAAGATCAATGTTTCGATCAAAACCGAACAGCTCACTTTGATACTGAGAAAACGAAAGTTGCAATTCTGCATAATCTCCATTGTTCCATTGTTTTTCAATTTTTCCACTAGCCCCGATATTGCCCCAAGTACTTTGATCGTTGTATTCTAAATCAAAGCGGCCATCGGCCGTAATATCGTTGTATTGAATTTGAAGTTGATCTTGGCCACTGAATAAACTGAACGTGAGTTTAGCATTGTTCTTTATTTCAAATCCTAATTTTGCCGCTACATCATAAAATGAAAAATCCGGACTTTTAGCTTGACCAAAAACATCTGCCTGTCCCGAAACAGCACCAGAAATGCTGCTGTTATAAATTCCATTGAATATGGACTTATACAAAGGACTGAAAACCACATCTGTATAGCTTCTCCGTGCAGAAATCATCATAGAAGCCTTTTTACCCAGAATTGGACTTTCTATTAAAAGGCTAGAGGCAAGAAGCCCCACTTCTAAGTTAGATTCGGGTTGAACAAAATTTCCTTGTTTCCCTGAAAGTTCAAGAACACTCGAAGTTCTTCCCCCAAATTTAGCGTCAAACACCCCTTTGTGCAACACCACATGTTTTAGGCTATTCGAATTAAAGGCGCTAAAGACTCCATAAAAGTGGTCAAGATGATAAAGAGTAAAACCATCCAGCATGACTAGATTTTCATCTGAAGCCCCTCCTCTCACATGAAAATCAGAAGCTTTATCTCTACTCCCTGAAACTCCGGAAAGCAGTTGAAGTGACCTCACTACATCTGGCTCTCCGCTTCCTGGAAGGTATTGGATGATTTCGGTATCGATACTTTCACCTTCTCCCAATACACCTAGTTCAATCATTGTCGGGTTTTGCCCATAAATAGTTGCCAGGGGCAAAATAGCGTTGTCTTTTACAAGTTCAATAGCTTGTTTGGAATCCACAAATTGAGGTGATAGCTTGACAGTTCTCGCTAGATAACCCAAATACCTGATCTGGATACTTATGGTATCAAAAGCCACTTGGGATAGGGTGAAAAAGCCTTGTTCATTTGTAATTGCAGACTGGCTGCCATTTAAGGTCAATACTGTAGCAAACGGAAGGGGTGTTAAGTCTCGTTGGTCTACGACACGCCCAGTGTAATTGAAATTTGTGCGTGTGGGAACAACCTGATCAGTTGCACTTTGCGAATTCGGTTGAGGGAAGATTACGATTGTACCATTCACAACCTGGTAATTCATTTCCAATGGCTGCAATATTACCAAAAGCACATAATCTAGGCTTTTAGAATCTATTTCGATAGAAATCCTTTGGTTTCTGAATGCTTTGCTATCGTATGCGAAATCAAGATCATATTTTCGCCCTAGTTGTCGGAAAACATTGCTTATCGATGCATCTTTGAAATTGGCTGAAATAAGCAAGGAATCCATGGTCTGTCCTTTTACGGACAACATTGAAATACCAATACCAATAATTAGCAACCAAATTTTCATTTGCTAAATATCGACATTCAATTCAGAACGAATGATACCAAGTGCCTTGCTCATTCGCTTTTCAACGGCTTTCACACTGATTTCCAAGGCTTCAGCAATTTCTCTGTATTTCATGTCTTCAATTCGGTTCATTAAGAAAACCTCTCTGCAGCCGTTAGGTAATTTTGCAAATACTTGGTTCAGTCGTTCCTCATATTCTTTCATTTCCACAAGATATTCAGGGTTTTTAATCTCTACTTTATCCTGGCTTGAATTAATGAATTTGAAGTTGAGTTGCTGCCTTTTATGATAGTTGATCGTTAAGTTGTTGGCAATAGTATAAAGGTAGGATTTGACTGTCTTCTCATCTATTTTTTGGCGATTTTCCCAAAGTTTGACAAAGGTATCCTGCGCCAGATCCTCGGCCAGTCCGATATCTGACGTTTTGAAATAGATAAAATTACGAATGGGCTCGTACCACTTTGAAAATAGATCCTGGTAAGTCTCCAGTGAAATTTCAGATAGTTCGCGGCCCTTTGAAAACAAATTCAAAAGCACTTGCAGGTGTTTGGGGTGCAATTTTTGCAAAAAACTCAATACGATGAACATAGGACGATTATTTCATTTAGTTTTCTAATGCA
>CAZKMC010000008.1:8215-11253 GCA_964553485.1 uncultured Comamonadaceae bacterium | reverse complement strand
AATGCAACAATTGGTATCCCACGCTCCGCTCAATGTATTATAAACGCCGTTAGCCAATAATCTGGTGTGATTTCGCATAGAATAGTTGCAAATTTGACAAAGACAGCCACTTTTATGAGCCGATCAGTTCGATTTAGGCTATCAAGGCATAATGTCAAAATAGAATTCATCGAAAGTGAAACATCGTTTTACCACAGACATAAATTTCCAGCTGTTTTCAAAGAAAGAATCTTTAATGATTCAATCTGAAACAGGGAAGAACCTTTTCTGGAAATTTCAGCTGTTTGGATGGACCATATATTTTTTAATTGTTCTTCTGTTCAATCTAAGTGGCGAACAAAACTTCATTGTTGTCATCATGTCATTGATGGCCTTTTTGGGAGGATTTGCCTTAACCACTGTATTTCGATTTTTCATCAAAGACAACGGTTGGCTCCATATAAATCCAATTAAACTAGTTCTTCCACTGATATTAGTAAGCAGCCTTATTGCTTTGATTTGGTCTGCCTCCTTCATGAGCGTTTATTATGGATTGAACATTGTCTTTGACCAACCGAAAATATTTTCATGGAAAACATATGGATCAAATTTTGCAAATGCCTACCTGATAGTCATTCTCTGGAGTGTTATTTATTTTGCTTATCACTACATTAAAATTGGGCAAGAATCGCGGGTTGAACGTTACCAAGTTGAAGCCGCTGCTCGATCTGCAGAACTAAATGTTCTCAAAGGGCAGATCAATCCTCACTTCATGTTCAATTCCTTGAATAATATACGAGCATTGATGTTGGAAGATGTCACAAGGGCCAGAGAAATGATCACAAGACTGTCTGACATTCTACGGTATAGTTTGTCAATGACGAACAGGCAGGAAGTTAGCATAGCAGAAGAGTGCGTTATAGTTGAGAATTTCCTTGCATTAAGTAAAATTCAATATGAAGACCGTTTGCAATTTAGACTTGATATTTCTAAGGCTACTTTAGAAAAAAAAATTCCTCCTATGACTTTGCAAATTTTGGTGGAAAACAGCATCAAACATGGAATATCCATTTTACCACAAGGTGGTAAGGTATTAGTACAAACTCGACTTATCCATGACGTATTACTACTACAAGTTTGGAACACTGGGAAGTTGCTTCCACTGAGCGGAAATCCCTCGTCTAAAAAATCAGGAATAGGACTTAGCAACATAAGATCACGCCTCAAACTCATGTATGGGGACCAGGCAAGATTTGATATTAAACCTATAAATAATGGAGTAATGGCCAGCATTCATATTGCCGCCAAGGCTAATTCAGAAAACCTATGAGAACTATTATTATAGAAGATTCAAGATTAGCAAGGTTAGAGTTAAAGACTTTGCTAGCCAGCCACCCACAAATAGAGCTACTGGGGGAGGCCGCCAACGCGGAGGAAGCCCGAAATTTAATTGAAGAGGTAGACCCAGAGTTGTTGTTTTTAGACATTCAAATGCCGGGTGAAAGTGGCTTTGAACTATTAGAATCACTTGACACTGTGCCACTCGTTATATTCACGACAGCTTATGACGAGTATGCGATAAAGAGCTTTGAGTTCAACACTTTGGATTATATTCTAAAGCCCATAAACCCTGAACGACTGGCAAAAACGCTGGCAAAATTGGATGAAGATCAGTTCAATCAGCGCGGTTCTGAGTCACCTTCCCCCTCAAGCGATCAACTCGACAGTAATAAGCAGGTGTTTGTAAAGGATGGAGAGAAATGTTGGTTGGTAAGGTTGAAAGACATCGAATTATTTGAAGTTTGCGGAAATTATTCTAGAGTGTATTTTGACAATAACAAACCGCTAATTCTCAGAAGTCTAAACCAGTTGGAAGAACGTTTGAACCCAGAACATTTCTTTAGGGCCAATCGTCAACAAATCATAAATATTGACGCTATAGATTCAGTGGAGACATGGTTCAATGGGCGGCTTAAGATTACCACTAAAAGTAAACGTGAAATCGAAGTGAGCAGAAGGCAAGCGGTCAAATTCAAAGACTTATTAAGCCTTTAGATGAATTAATACTTCTCGTCCTATCTATTGATTTGATTAGATTTGCTTCTCAATAGAACCTTTTCATGAAGCAAGGCAATACACTAGTTATAGGAGCGGCAGGACAAATCGGCATTGAGTTGGTCTTGGAGCTTCGGAAAAGATATGGCAATGAAAAAATCATTGCCGCCGATATTCGCCCCGCGCCAGATTCAAATAATGAAGATGGAACTTTCGAAATTCTGAATATTCTGAACGATGATGAACTCAGAAGAATTGTAAAGAAACATTCCGTCACAAGAATCTATCATCTAGCTGCAATGCTCTCTGCCACTGGCGAAAAGGACCCAATGAGAGCATGGGATTTAAATATGAATGGACTTTTCAACGTACTTGAACTTGCGAAGGAAGGAATTATAGAACGTATTTTTTGGCCAAGCTCAATTGCTGTTTTTGGACCAACTACCCCAAAAGTAAACACTTCTCAAAACGCACTTTGCGAACCTACTACAGTTTATGGAATTTCAAAATTGGCTGGAGAACGTTGGTGCGCATATTACAATCAGAAATATGGTGTGGATATCCGTGGGCTTCGTTATCCTGGTTTAATTGGGCACCGCAGTGCCCCAGGGGGTGGTACCACGGACTACGCAGTTGATATTTTTCACAAAGCCGTTAACGGAGAAAAATTCATTTCTTTCTTAGAAGCTGAAACACGTCTTCCTATGATGTACATGGAAGATGCTATTAGAGCTACAATAGAAATCACTGAAGCTCCCAAATCTTCTATCAAGATTCATCATGCCTATAATTTGGCGGGCATCGATTTCACTCCAAATGAACTTTTCAAAGCGATCAAACTGAGAATGCCCCGATTTGAAATGAGCGTTGATCCAGATTTCAGACAGAGCATAGCAGAAAGCTGGCCCTCTAGTATTAATGACAACGACGCTCGAACCGATTGGGGGTGGCAGCCGAGCATTGATTTAGATTTATTGGTGGACACGATGCTCGACGCTTTGTCG
>CAZKMC010000008.1:0-8205 GCA_964553485.1 uncultured Comamonadaceae bacterium | reverse complement strand
GTGAATCCGAAACATTAGAGGCTTAACAGACGTAGACTTGGAGAACCTAGCTCCAATTTATGTCAGCCATGACAGCTCAAATTACACGTTATTTCACCTTTTTCTTATTACTGTGCGCAATGTCTGCGGCAGTAAGTTCATTTGGTATCAAGTTTGGAGAGAAAAACGCGACCGATGAGCAGGGCAATCGACAAGGTTACTGGATTGTCAAGGGTTACATGGTTAATGATATTAATTTTGGCCCAAACACCACGGTTGAAGAAGGGAATTACATAGACAACAAAAAAGAAGGTCTTTGGAAACGATTTTATCCTTCAGGGAAACTTAGAAGTGAAATCACCTACAACAACAATCGCCCTTTTGGTCCTTACGTAATTTATTATGAAAACGAACGGATAGAAGAAAAGGGGATTTGGCATCGAAATAAAAACATTGGTGACTTCAATCGATTTTACGAAAACGGACAAGCACAACAGTCCTTCTTTTTTGCTGATAACGGCAAACGGAATGGCGTTCAGAAGTACTTCCATGATAACGGGCAGCTAGAATTAGAGGTCAATATCATCAATGGAAAAGAAGACGGAATTATGCGTCGCTACAATCTCGATGGCAGTCTGCGAGAAGAAAAATCCTTGAAGGACGGTATACTAGAAGCAGGAAGCATCAAAACTTATTCAACAAAAACTGTGAAACCAGAGGTTGTTGCTGAATTTGAACCGGGCGAATTAGAAGCTGAAATAGATGAACCAAATGAAGCACATTCTTTCAAGCCAAATGGATATAATATTCTTTACAACAAGGGCCAACAAGTCACGCAAGTTGGAGAATTTAGGAATGGTCGATTGTGGAATGGAAAATGGCACCGTTACAACAGCAATGGAATCCTAATTAGAATCGAAGTCTATAAGACCGGGAAATATATTGGAACTGGAGTAATTCAACCGGATTAAAATTCCCAGCAACGAAATTAAAAGAGCCATTCTATGAATGGCTCTTTTTTGTTTTCGGATATTTTTCAGCCCTAAAAAGGAAATCAATTTTCCGTTTCTTTGCAGCATGAAAAATAAGAGATATGTGGACAACGAACTAGTTGTGTACAATAGCCTTAGCAGAAAAAAAGAAGTCTTTAAAGCGATAGCTGCTCCATATGTGGGTATGTATGTATGCGGGCCCACAGTATATAGCAATGTTCATTTAGGAAATGTGCGCACATTTTTAAGTTTTGATGTGATGTACCGTTATCTAAGTTTCCTTGGATATAAAGTGCGCTATGTGCGGAACATTACAGATGTAGGACACCTCACAGGAGACACGGATCATGGTGAAGATAAGATTGCAAAGAAAGCTAGACTAGAGAATCTTGAACCCATGGAAGTTGTGCAACAATACACGAACGACTTCCATGATGTGATGCGCTTGTTCAACATTCTTTCACCAAGTATAGAGCCAACGGCTACCGCGCATATCATTGAGCAAATCCAAATGATTGAAACTATTATTGAGAATGGTTATGCATATGCAGTGGATGGTTCAGTCTATTTTGATGTAAGAAAATTCAATGAAAAATATGGCTACGGTCAACTTTCTGGAAGAAACATTGATGATCTCATTTCCAATACGCGCGATTTGGACGGACAAGACGGTAAAAAAGATTCTCTTGACTTTGCTCTTTGGAAAAAAGCAGATGATTCACACCTCATGAGATGGCCTTCTCCTTGGAGTGTTGGTTTCCCCGGATGGCACCTAGAGTGTTCTGTGATGAGCACCAAATATTTGGGGGCGGAATTTGATATTCATGGTGGCGGAATGGACTTGAAATTTCCACATCATGAATGTGAGATTGCACAGAACATCGGAGCCAAAGGAAAAGCTCCTGTTCGATATTGGCTGCATGGCAACATGCTTACAGTGAATGGTAAGAAAATGTCAAAGTCGGAAGGAAATGGTTTTACTCCGGAAGAACTATTGACTGGAAATCATCCCCTATTAGAAAAGGGCTATGACGCGATGACGGTTCGGTTCTTTATGCTGCAAGGTCACTACGCAAGTACTCTTGATTTTTCAAATGTCGCTTTGCAAGCAGCCGAAAAGGGTTTTCAAAAAATGATTGCTGCTCTTCAAGTCCTCAAAAAGCTAACAGCGTCTGATTCGAGCGATTTTAATATTTCTGATTATGAGAAGCGTTGTTCAGCTGCCATGAATGACGATTTTAACACTCCAATCCTGATTGCAGTGATGTTTGATTTGGTCAAGGTGATAAATTCAGCACATGCTGGACAAATTGCCCTAACTGAGGCCAATATTAGAGAAATAGATTCTGTTTTTGACAATTACTTTGGTCAAATACTTGGGCTGTCTATTCCTATTGATGAGTCGTCAACAGAAGAACTGACCAGTGAGTTGATGGAATTACTTCTCACTTTGAGAACTGACGCAAAATCTAACAGGGATTATGCAATGGCAGATAAAATAAGAGACGAATTACTCAAACGCAATGTTCAAATTAAAGATGCAAAAGAAGGTACAACCTGGACTTATGAAAATTAGATTCACATTTTTCACTTTCTTTTTTCTTTTCATCTTGGTTAGTTGCACAGAAGATGTGACCGACTCAGAAGTTCATACTCAAAAGGAAGCAGTCAAAACTCCGGAGTTCAACGCGGACTCAGCTTATCATTATATTCAAAAGCAAGTTGATTTTGGCCCTCGAGTACCCAACACTCTCGCCCACAAAGAGACCGCCGAATACCTTTCTAGTAAACTGAAACAATTTGGAGCTGAAGTCATTGTTCAAGAGGCAATTGTCCAAGCTTTCGATGGGACTTCTCTTGAGATGAAAAATATCATTGGTCAGTTCCAGCCAGAAAAAAAACGCAGAATCCTGTTATATGCCCACTGGGACACCCGGCCCTTCGCAGACAAAGACTCTGAAAGAACTACAGAGCCTATTGACGGTGCAAATGACGGCGGCTCTGGAGTTGGTGTGCTTTTGGAAATTGCCAGACAACTTAGCCTACAACCAGCGGATCACGGGATTGACATTATATTCTTCGACACAGAAGATTATGGAGCCCCTGAATGGGAAGAAGATGACGGTAATTATCTTGATTGGTGCTTAGGTTCGCAGTATTGGGCAAAAAACAAACACCTCAGAAATTACAGAGCAAAGTATGGCATTCTCCTAGACATGGTTGGGGCCAAAGATGCTGTTTTTAATAAAGAGGGAACGTCAATGGCTCTGGCTCCAAATGTGGTTCGAAAAATCTGGAACACGGCTAGTCGATTAGGCTACGAAGCTTACTTTAAGAATAATGTGACTCCTCAGACGATTGACGATAATTTATTCGTGAGTCAATTGGGGGGCATTCCGTCTGCTAATATTGTTCATTATCATACTGAAACTCTTCCAATGGGTTACGGTGCGTTCCACCATACACACAAGGATAATATGAGCATCATTGACACATCTACTTTGAAAGCTGTGGGGCAAACAGTGATGGAAGTCATTTATCAGGAATAACCTCGAGTCACCGGTTGATTGAATAGCCCTATTCTAGGAAAGGCCTACCATGAATTTTTCATCGACTATCATTCTTTAGTTTTCAACGAAAGTCCGCTTAAACAAAAGTTCAGGAACGATAATACATGGATTAGAAGGCTTTATGTTTGGAAGTTAAACCCTCTACATCTTAGGCATGAACATTCCACTTTTAAAGACAATTTGCGAGACCCCTGGTGCCCCGGGATTTGAAAATCGCATTCGCGAAGTTGTCCTGAAAGAACTCTCAGGATTAGTGGATGAAGTCTCTGTAGACAATATGGGGAATATCATTGCCTTCAAAAAGGGCAAGCACTCGGGCAAAATGATGGTAAGTGCACATATGGATGAAATAGGATTTATTGTGACCCATGTGGACGAACAAGGATTTCTGAGGTTTCACACTCTAGGGGGGTTCGACCCCAAAACTCTAACATCACAAAGGGTAATTGTACATGGCAAAAAGGATTTGGTTGGAGTAATGGGTTCAAAGCCAATCCATCTGATGAAAGACGAAGAAAAATCAAAGGCCCCAAAGATTTCAGATTATTACATTGATTTAGGAATGCCCAAGGCAGAAGTGGATTCCTTTGTTGAAGTGGGCAATCCGATTACAAGAGAAAGGGGACTTATTGAAATGGGAAATTGTGTAAACTGCAAATCCATTGACAACCGGGTTTCGGTATTCATCCTCTTGGAGGTTTTGAAAAACCTTCAAACGCCACCAAAAGATCTTTATGCTGTATTCAGTGTGCAAGAAGAAGTGGGATTGAGAGGGGCAAACGTGGCTACTTTGAGTATACAACCCGATTTTGCATTTTGCCTTGACACGACAATTGCATTCGACACTCCTGGTGCTGCGGCACATGAAAAAATAACTTCATTGGGTGCAGGGACAGGAATAAAAATTATGGATGGACGGACGATATGTGATTCTCGTATGGTAACATACATGAAAGAACAAGCAATAAAACATAGCATTCCATGGCAACCTGAAATCTTAACGGCAGGTGGGACAGACACGGCAGGCATGCAACAGCTGACTGCAGGTGGAAGCATTGCTGGGGCAATATCAATACCTACAAGACACATCCATTCTGTGATTGAGATGGCGCATAAAAATGACATACAAGCGAGCATCGATTTGTTATCTTGTTGTCTCTTGGAAATTGAGACTTTCAATCCTAGCTATGAACAAGTAAAAGCTTGATAAGCTAAAACTTAAGAATGCAAATCACCCAACGCACATATAGAAAAACTTGTAGAAGCCTTTTAACCGCATTGGGCGCTTTGATTTTCCTGTGTTCTTTTGCCAAAGACTCCACCTACCTAGAACGATTGAAAAAACTATCTGAGCAGGGTAAACACATGGAAGTCATTCATCTGTCAGATTCTTTGAAGGCACTCAAAACATATGACGGGCCTCAACTGATGTTGTTGCACTGGAATTCAGGATTGGCCTATCGATATACCAACAAACCGATTAAGGCAATACAAGAATTCCGAATTGTAGCAGCCCAAAGCGAAAATAGTGAGCAAATAGCAGAAGCCTTCTTTCAATTGGGAGATCTCTATTTCGAAGAAGGAAGCTTGGATCAAAGTCTAAATTTTTTCACGGAATCACTTCGGCATTATCAAGATTTACAAGACGAGAAAAATGTAGCAAGAGTAAAGTACAAAGCCGGAGTAGTGCACGCTAGAAAAGGCAATCATGAATCAGCAATTCAGATGTTTAACTCTGCACTCAGTTCCACAAAGAATGACCCACTTCGAACTGCGTTTTGCCATGAGGAACTTGCAGCTGTATATTATAATCAAACCGATTTCGAAAAGGCGCTGGATCATTTCATGGCTGCGAATCAGCTCTATCGAGAATATAATTTCGCAAGTTCTTTAGTTGAGAATCTGCTGAAGATGGCCAAAATCTATGAATTGATTGATCAGCCAGAAATGAGCATTAGCTTATATGGTGAAGCGGCCGAGGAGTCTTTCAAACTAAGAAACTTTCCCCGTGCTGCTCTTTGTTATCATTTGATGTCTGAACAATATACCTATTTAGGTGATTACCGTGATGCAATCAAAGCTCAAGAAAAAGCCCTTGAAGTCCACCCAGAAGACAGAATCAATGACCATGCTCATCACATGATTGATTTGGCAATTCTATATGGAGCTGTAAACAGAAATACAGACGCCTTGATGCTTTTCCATGACGCCTATTCCTTTTCTCAAAAACACAAATTCATCGACTTGATGGAAAGAGCAGCTAGACATCAGGCAGAATTCCATAAAAAGCGAGGTGATTTTAGTGAAGCATACAATCAACTTAGTATTGCAGACAGCCTGCTTCGTATTGATTCTCATAACAAAGTTGCAAGTCTCAGGCGTGAATTGACATCGGTTAAATTACATGAAGACAGTTATATCCGGACCAATCAAGACAGCCGGACTATTCAGGAAAAATCGCAACTCAGGTCGCTTTGGAAGATGATTATCATAGTGATTGTCAGTTTCACGTTAATCCTGATTCTGTTATACAGAGAGTTCGTTCAAAAAAGGAAACTCAGCAAAATCCTGGAATGGAAGGTCTACAAAAGAACCCGAGAGCTTAGAAAAGCGAACAAGGAGCTTAACACCTACATCTATAAAAGTTCGCATGATCTGCGCACTCCTTTAACAAGTATAAAAAGCCTCCTCCGTCTCTTGAACAAAGAAGACCACAATCCCACTACAAGAAAATACCTTGGTCTCATTGAAGGATGCAGTGAACAAATGGATGAAATCCTTGTGAATCTCTCTCGAGCAGTCGATTACAAGAAAGTAGACTTGAAAATTGAGCGAATCGATTTCTCAAAAATTCAATTTGAAATTGAGGAAAAGGAACTCATCAACGCAGAAGGAATTCACTTGGAGTGGGACCTCAATGAAGAATCTCAATTCTACAGTGATTTCAAACTACTGAAGGTCATACTAATGCGCACCATTCACAATTCGATTGACTATCGCCTTGGAACACCAAAAGATTTCTGCAAAATAACAGTGCACACACATCGGCATGGTGCTACTATTAAAATCAAGGACAATGGTCAGGGAATTTCAGATAAGGTGAAAGACAATGTTTTTGACATGTTTGTAAAAGGCACACACAAGTCCAAGGGAGCTGGGCTTGGCCTTTACTTAGTCAAAATTGCATGCGAAAAAATCCGCGGAAGAGTTTCACTCGAAACCAAAGAAAACGCAGGTTCTATGCTGATTTTCGAACTCCCTAATCTAGAGCATGACTAATTAAAACGCCTTGCTGAATTGATTTAGGAAACGAACGTCGTTCTCAAAAAACATCCGTAGATCTCCAATTTGGTATTTCAACATCGCGATTCTCTCAATGCCCATTCCAAATGCAAAACCACTGTATTTTTCCGGATCAATTCCCGAAGCTGAAAGTACATTTGGATCTACCATGCCACATCCTAATATCTCTAACCAACCAGTACCTTTGGTGATTCTGTAATCCACTTCTGTTTCCAAGCCCCAATAAACATCCACTTCCGCGCTTGGTTCAGTGAAAGGAAAGTATGAGGGTCTTAAACGAATCTTCGTTTCTGAACCAAAAAACTCCTGAGCAAAGTAGAGCAAAGTTTGTTTTAAATCAGCAAAAGAGACATTTTCGTCAATATAAAGCCCTTCAATTTGGTGGAAGATGCAATGGGCTCTGGCAGAAATTGCTTCGTTTCTGAAGACCCTTCCTGGCATAACAATTCTTAGTGGTGGAGATTTCGTTTCCATCTCCCTTACTTGAACAGAGGAAGTATGTGTACGAAGCATTATATCAGGATCTTTCTCAATAAAAAAAGTATCCTGCATGTCCCTAGCTGGGTGTTCTGGTGGAAAATTCAATCCTGAAAACACATGCCAGTCGTCTTCGATTTCTGGCCCTTGCGAAACAGTGAACCCGATTCTAGCAAAGATGTCCAGGATCTCCTTTCGCACCAATGAAATTGGATGACGCGACCCAATAGGTACTTCCCCATGTGGTCTCGTAAAGTCTTCGCCCGAAGAAGTAGCTGTCTCAGATTTTGAAAGGCTCAATTTGACGGATTCAATTCTGCTTTCAATGCTATCCTTTAAAAGATTGAGTGCGATTCCAACATCACGTTTCTCAGGCCCTGGAACTTGCTTAAAATCTTCACGAAGAGATTTTAAAATTCCTTGTCGACCCAAAAACTCAATCCTGAAGCTTTCTAATTCTTCAAGATTACCAATCTTCTTTTCTTTCGCTTCTGAAATTAGCGACTCTATTCGTTCTTTCATTATTTGATTACTTCAACGGTCATCTTGACATCTTCTGCGGGTCTATTTCCTTGTGCAGTTGGCACTGCAGCAATTATATCAAGTGTCTCAAAACCTTCAACCAACATTCCGAAAACGGTATATTCTCCATCTAGGAAAGGATAGCCACCATGCTCTAGGTAAGCTTGCACCTGCTCGTCAGTATAATGAAAGTGAATAGAAGAATCCTTACCTGCATTTCTTCTTGCTTCTACACTCATTAGTTCTGCCACTGTGATAGGCTTTCCGTGTACAATGTAGAACTGAGAACCTGAGGACTCCATTTTGGGGTTGACACTATTCGGTTTTCTTGCAGCTGCAAGAGCACCTTTTACATGAACAAA
>CAZKMC010000007.1:0-24815 GCA_964553485.1 uncultured Comamonadaceae bacterium | reverse complement strand
CATTATCAATGAAGTATACCTGCATACGAGCAGACGGGATAGAGGCCACTTTAATAATAAGTGGGTGGTCCGTATCATTGATAATCAAGTTCATCCCGGAAAGGCGAATCACCTCATGCAATTGGTGTCTGCGCTCATTTATTTTTCCATACCGAGGCATAAACACACGGATTTCCTTGCCTTTCTCATGAATGGCTTGTGGAAGATGCCTGCTTATATGTGATATTTCTGATTCAGGAAGGAAGGGGTTAATTTCTTGCGATACGTATAGAATTCTAACTTTGCTCATCAGGATATAAATTTGTCAGGGATTCTGCAAATTTACGAAAAATTGGTGGTTTGTTCAAATGGAACTATTAGCTTTGACTGGTTTGAGCCGCTTCAATTTCTAATATGGAGATTATTCGTGAAGCCAAAGTTTGGCAGAAAATCCGTTTCAATTCTGATCACACTTCCAAATCGGTTGGCTTTGTACCAACTATGGGAGCTCTTCATTCTGGACACGCCTCTTTGATTTCACAAGCCAGCTCACAAAACGACCTTGTGGTTTGCAGTGTTTTTGTAAACCCAACGCAATTTAATGACCCTCAAGACCTTGCGAAATACCCGCGCACATTGGAGCTCGATGCAAAGCTAGCTGAGGAGGCCGGTTGCGACTATATGTATGCGCCAGATGTGAATGAGATTTATGGCCAAGACTTAAGAGTGGAACCCATTAATTTTGGCCTGCTCACACACACAATTGAAGGTCACTTTAGACCAGGGCATTTTGATGGCGTTGCGGCAGTTGTTAAAAAACTCTTACAGGCAGTTCAGCCAAATCGAGCATATTTTGGTAAAAAGGACTTTCAACAATTGGCCATCGTTCGTGAAATGATCAAGAAGGAAGGGATAGATGTCGAGATTGTTGGATGTGATTTGGTACGTGATGAAAATGGCCTGGCCCTCAGCTCTCGGAATGCCCAGCTTAGTCTCGAAGAGAAAAGCAATGCCCTGATAATCAGCAAGGTGCTTTTTGAAATGGCGCAAAAATTACCCCAATGGAAACCCGTTGAGGTGGAAAATTGGGCTAGAGAAGAACTTCTAAATGCGCCCCACATAGAACTTGAATATCTGGAACTTGTGAATGGGAGTGACTTTAGAAAATATGCTGATTGGAAGCATTATGATGAGGCGGTTGCCCTTTGTGCGGCATTTGTAGGTGGAGTTAGACTCATTGATAATCTTCAAGTATATCCCTAAGCGTAATTAAAGCATCATTTTCTCTATTCTATTCCACTATCCACATCAAGGGTTTGATGTATCTTTGTAATCTAAATTTTGATAATTCATTCATTATGGGTGGCATAGGTCCATGGCAAATCGTACTTATCGTACTTGTTGTTTTACTGCTCTTTGGCGGAAAGAAAATTCCTGAATTGATGAAAGGCCTTGGGAAAGGCATGAAAGAATTCAAAGAGGCTACAAAAGGCGAAGACGAAGCCGACAAATCAGATAAGTGACACACTGCGCACTTTTGTGCAAAACAAAAGCCTCTCCTGCGCGTATGTATAGTATGGCGATAAATCATCATTTCTTTCGTTTTACATCTTTTCTAGTTCTTTTCGGGTTTTGCTCTGTTCAAGCGGTGTTAGGACAGGTAAGCTCGGCTGTTGATTCTGTTCGGCTTACTTCAAACACCCTTGTTCCTCTTGATGCTTTTTCAGAAGAAGACTTATATATAGAGGAAATTGACTCCATGCTCATGGTGTCTATTCGTCAGCAATTTTGCTTTTCTTCCGATTCAAGTTTGCTCAACATTCATCGCTATGATTTTGATTCTATCCCAGCCGTTGACCCTTTTGTTGTTGCGGACCGACTAGAAATCCTGAATGCGGAATCACCCATGGATATTTCCTGGAACCCCACGGTTCAACAGTATATCAACTATTATGTGGTGAAGAGGAAAATGCAGAGCGGGCGCATGTTGAGCTTGTCTCAACAGTATTTTCCGTTGTTTGAAGAAAAACTGGACAAGTATAACCTTCCACTTGAGCTCAAATACCTTTCAGTAGTAGAGTCTGCTTTGAACCCCCAAGCGAAGTCACGCGTGGGCGCTTCTGGATTGTGGCAGTTTATGTATGCAACAGGAAAAGCCTATGACCTTCGGGTCAATTCATTTGTTGATGAGCGCATGGATCCCGAAAAGGCGACAGAAGCAGCATGTCAATATTTGAAAAAACTTTATGGGATGTACGACGACTGGATGCTAGCGCTAGCAGCCTACAACAGTGGTCCAGGAAATGTCAATAAAGCAATTCGTAGAAGCGGTGGAAAAAGAACCTATTGGGAGATCAGACCCTATCTTCCGCGCGAAACAAAGGGGTATGTGCCTTCTTTTATTGCGGTGGCCTATGCCATGAACTTCGCCTCTGACCACAACATTTATCCTTCGGCAAACTTGCTCAGTTGGTATGAATGCGACACCATTCAACTCAATAACAAAGAAGTCCGATTTGATCAAGTAGTGGCACATACTTCTACCAATATGGAGGAGATTCAATGGCTAAATCCAATGTATACCAAAGGACTTGTTCCGGCAGATGGCCACCGTTATGCCCTTCGCTTGCCGGCAAGTGTGGTGACTGAGTTTATTCAGAATGAAGCACTGATTTACAGCCATGAACCGGAAAAGACCCTTGAGGTCACGGAGGAAGAAGAACCCATCATTTACCCTGTGAAAAGCGGAGATGTACTTGGAACCATTGCTCAAAAGCACGGGGTTTCGGTAAGCCAATTGAAACAATGGAACAACATTCGGGGCACTTTGATCCGACCCGGACAAAAGCTCCGCATCTATACAGACAGGCGCAGCTCAGAAGTGATATTTTTCACTAATCCCTGTGAGTTTAAAAGTACCTAAGGCATTATTTTTGTTCTCTAAAAGGCTGAAAAACGAGCTGAACCGTTGAAATTTAAGTCGTCATGAAACAACTTGCTATAGCCATTCTCGCCTCGGGAATCACGCTTTTCGGATGCGGCGGAGATCCTAATTCTGTGAACTTATTACCCTCATTTGTTGGAGGCTCTGGAGACATAGTAGTAGTAATGCCTCAAAAAGCGTGGGACGGTGAGTCGGGAGATGCACTGCGCAACATCTTTTATCATTCTTACCCCTTGCTTCCCCAGCATGAGCCACTTTTTAACCTAGATCATATTAGTCCAGACCAATTCGATAAATTCTGGAAACCCCATCGCAATGTGATCATGGCGGATTTTGATGACCGAATTGATACTCAGGAGCCGTCTGTAGTGATGCAGAAAAACAAGTTTTCCAACGGACAGATTTTTATTACTGTTAAGGCTAAATCGCAGGCTGATTTTGCTGAAGCCGTTAAAGCACGAGCAAGTGAAATGCTGAGCGTTCTTGAATCAGAAGAACTCAAAAGAATAGGCGCTTTGAATGGAGCTTATGCCTCACCCAACATCATGAAGGAATTGGTGAATTGGGGTGGAATCACCATGAATATTCCCAAAGACGCAAGAATCAAAGTCAAACAAGAAGATTTTGTGTGGATAGACCGTCAAATGACTCGGATGAAAGGGGGGCGTAATCACGACATTCAACAAGGCATATTTATTTACACTTATCCGTACACTTCAGACTCGATGTTCTCCCGAACATTTCTTCTGAACAAGCGAGATTCCATCTTAAAGTATCATGTACCAGGCCCCGTGGATGGCAGCTACATGGCAACTGAATACTATTATCAACCGGTCTATGAAGAGATAGAGTTCAAAGGGCGTTTCACTGCTGAAATGCGCGGACTTTGGAAGTTGGAAGGAGACTTTATGGGTGGCCCTTTTTACAGCATGACCTTTTTGGACGAGCGCACTGGAAATCTGGTTACAATAGATGGGTTTGCATATGCCCCTTACTTCGACAAACGCGAATATATCCGAGAGGTAGAAGCAATTATTAAGACGCTCAAATTCAAGAAAACTCCGGAAGCCTAGGCTTCCTCTTACCTGATTACTTCTATTTGCTTGGTAGGCGCAAGCGCGGCCCCATTTTCATCGAAAATTTGGAGCCAATAAACACCAGGTTTCAGCGTGCGGACGTCAAATTGAAATGATTCTGAACCCGTCAAACGGAACTTCACCTCTTTAACAAGTTTTCCCTGAGCATCCATCCAGCGAGCAATCCCGCTGCTTGTTGGTTGGAGTCCCTGAACGTATATCACGTCTGTACTTGGGTTTGGAAAAACACGGAAGTCCTCGGCGTACGCCAAAGAAGAAATTGCAGCCGCAGCATCTCCATTTGCAAAAGCGTATTGCCCTTTTTGGACCACTGGCACTGACACTGTTCCCGTACCATTGAATAAATTTCCTGCTTGCAACTCCCAATCTGGGACAAGCTCCCAAGGGGTAGCGCTATTTGGACGCCAAACCAGCATAATTCCAGACTCTGAAAACCCAACGAGGTCATAATCCAGGTCTTCTGGATCTCCGCCTCGGTATGTGAAACGAGCGTCCAATTCAATGCCCGCAGGCCATATTCCATCGATTTCCCAATAGTGAGTAGCAGAAAACTGCACAATGTAATCCTCGGCCAATTCACTGTCTGGAGCCACCCATTGATGCTCAACGTGTACCAACGCACTATCTCCCTCAGCCATGACGTTGCAGCCGATGCGCACGTCGCAGAAATCCACTTGTTGGTATCCGCTGGTGCCGTCAATGACATAAGTATGGTCCATCCGAGCTTGATTAAGTTTTCCATTGGCATTCAAAGCCACCATGGCCGGAACAAAATCAGTAGTGAAAGTATATGAGTCGAAATCACCATTGGCCACCATCTGAAAATCTGTTTTCTCCCAGTTTTGATTCCAAGCGCTCACGTCCAAAGGCACCATTTGATGGAAATTATCTGCAGCGCGCAATTTCTGTTCTACATGAATAGTCGTCTCGAATTGATTGCCAGCAGCTGAAGTGACGGAAGAATCGATTTCGAAACTGGCGAATCCGGGTTGAAAGATCCACGCATTGAAAAACGGTTCCAGATCTTCTCCTGTAATGTCAGAAAGCGTTTCTTGAAACTGAAGGGCATCCAGGGATTGAAAAGGGAATGTCTGCAAGACCCCCTGCATTCCATCTCGGTAAAGGTCATCTCCTAGATAAGCGCGCAAATTGTGCATCACGGAAGCGCCTTTGTAATAGGTGTGTCGGCCGTAAATATGTTCATCTGGCATGGGAGATAGGGCCCAAAATCCATCATCCTGAACGTGTGCTTCTTCCAGCACAAACAAATGGTTGTCCTTTACTTGTTCAATAAATGCCGCGTGCCCATCTTTCAATTCTGTGAAGAGGTGGGCGCTGTACTCTGCCGGACCTTCCTTCATCCACATATCGTTGTGTGTGCGCATGGTGGTATGATTTCCCCACCAATGATGTCCCAATTCATGAGAGAATAATCGGCCATTACTGATAAGACTTTCGTTGACCATAAACTGCGGATAGGCAATGTTGTTTGGAATTTCCAATGCCCCGTCTGTAGTTAGAATATAGCCCACTCTTCCCCACACATAAGGCCCCCACCAATATTCAAGGGCATCAATTGCGTAGCCTAAATCCTGAAATACATTTACCATTCCCGCCACGTTGTTAGGCTTTGCGGTAAGGCTCACATCGTAATCTCCAAAAACGCCGGAATGCACAGACCAATCTGTTTCATAATTGGACACGGCAATGGCACTCAGATAAGTAGGGAGTTGATGTTCAAATTCGAAACTTCTTAAGACGGTGTCACCATCTAATTCCAGGTCTTCCACCAGTTCTCCCTGGCAAAAAGCCACTTTTCCCCCGGCAGATTTCACATGGTAGGTGTAGGTAGCCCGTTCCACAAATGTATCGAAGCATGGATACCACACCTTGCCAAAATTTGGCGGCACTGTAGTGAGGCCAATACCGAGGTTGTAGATGTAATCAGACTCAAAATAAAACCCTCCCCATTGAGGATCCTGATGAGGGTTGCCTTGGTAAAATACAGTGAGTTCAAGGTTTTCATCAACAACAGGAGCTTCGTCAAAATAGACTTGAAGTAGTAAGCCATCATGGGTAAAGTTTAGGCTGGCGCCCGAGGAGGTTACGCTGTCCACGTTAAGGGCCATGAGGTCGAATGTGATTGACATTCGGTCTGGTTCAAGGGCTACCACATCAATAGTGGCGATGCCTTTCAAATAGTTGCCGTTGTAATCCGTAACGTCCAGGGCCAAATCATAGTGAACAATGTTGAACGTGTCGCTGCGGGCGATACTGCCTTCAAGGTCTTTCAGTTGTGCTTGAGTAAGTTTTTTTGGAGACTGAAAATCATGCAGGTTGCGGTAATAGTGGCAGCCATAACGCTCTGGCTGAGCAAAGGCAGAAGCGACGAAAAGAAAGGAGAATAGAAACAGGACAATTGTTTTCATTGAAGGGGGAAATAAACAGCTTGGATGGGGAAAATACGAATAAGAGTTCAGTGTTGTGGAATTGAAGATGACATGAAAATTCGGTTCTATGATTCCAATGTATTGGTGTCAAAAGACTTAGGGGGTTTTTTCGTTTAAAGATTCAACTCTGAGACAAAAGGAAAGAACTACCTTTGCGCCCTAATTTGAAGCACATGAAAATTGAAAAAGGCAAATGGGTAGCAGTTGAATATACCCTTTACACTGATGGTCCCGAAGGAGAAATCATTGAAGAGACTAGTGATGACTCTCCATTTGAATTCGTTTTTGGAGAAGACGACCTTCTAGAAAAATTTGAAGAAGCCATTGCTGGAAAACAAGCAGGGGAGGCCTTTTCGGTTCTGATTGCTTCAGATGACGCCTATGGCCCCGAAGTGGAAGACGCCATTGTGGAATTGCCAAAAGAAACTTTTATGGTGGATGGCGAAATAGATGAAGACATTATTCAGGTAGGCGAGGTAGTGCCAATGAATGACGATGAAGGCAATGAGCTTCAAGGACTCATTGTAGAGTTGAAGCTGAACACCATTGTAGTTGACTTCAACCACCCACTTGCTGGAATGGACTTGTATTTTGATGGCGAGATCAAACAAGTTAAAGACGCATAATTCACGTTTGAGCAAAATTGTTTCCGCTTACCACAGGATTCGCACATTTGACCACATTTTGATGTGCTAAGCGGACAACAATACCCACCTTTGCGGTGTTCATCAAACTTGACATCGTAAACTCTCTTCAATGAAGTATTTGCATCTGTTTGCAGTAGTTCTGCTTAGCACGTGGCTGAGTGCGCAAACAAACTACACCATCAGCGGCACCTTGGAAGACGCATCTTCTGGTGAAGCCTTGATTGGTGCTACAATATTTGTTCCTGCACTTTCCAAAGGAGTCAATACCAATGTGTATGGATTTTATTCCATCACACTCCCAGAAGGCACATATGATGTCAGCTATAGTTTCATAGGGCTCCAGAAAGTGACCAAGAGCATCAAGCTCACTCAGAACATAAAAATGGACTTAGGCCTGGAGCCATCCAGTATCATGGTTCGGGAAGCGGTGGTAGAGGGCACCAATGATGCAGAACAAAATATTGAGTCCGTAGACATGAGTACGGTCAACATGCAAATGACGGCCATCAAAAAGATTCCGGCATTTATGGGAGAAGTGGACATCATCAAGGCCATTCAGCTTCTTCCCGGAGTTGCAACAGTGGGTGAAGGTGGATCTGGGTTTTATGTCAGGGGTGGGGCTGTTGACCAAAACTTGATTCTTCTTGATGAAGCAGCGGTCTACAATGCCTCACACCTATTAGGTTTCTTTTCTGTTTTCAATAGTGACGCAATCAAAGATGTGCAGCTGTACAAAGGCGGAATCCCTGCCAGATATGGAGGCCGACTTTCATCTGTGTTGGACATCCACATGAAAGACGGGAATAACAAGAGGTTTGCTGGTACTGGAGGAATAGGAACTGTTTCTTCAAGGCTCACACTTGAAGGCCCGTTGAAAAAAGACAAAGGATCCATTTTATTTTCCGGCCGGCGAACCTACGCTGATTTGTTCCTCAAGTTGAGCAAAAATGAGGGGCAGCGCAATACGCGCCTCTATTTCTACGACCTCAATTTGAAAGCGAATTATGAGATAGGAGAAAATGACCGCGTGTATCTAAGTGGTTATTTCGGTAGAGACGTATTCAAATTCGCAGACCTTTTTGGCTTGAACTGGGGAAATACCACGGGCACTGCACGTTGGAATCACATCTATAACAGTAAGCTGTTTTCCAATGTCTCTTTGATCTACAGCAATTTCCAATATGGACTGGGACAAGATTTTGAAGGTTTCGGATTCCAATGGGATTCAGAGATTAAGGACCTCACAGGAAAAGTTGATTTTTCATACTTCATGAATCCCAACAACACCTTGGGCTTTGGGGTCACGTCTACTTTGCGTAATATGAATCCAGGCTTCGCCCGAGGAACTGGCGAATCGATTTTTAATGAGCTTAAGTTGGAAGAGGTCAAAGCTTGGGAGCATGCTGTTTATGCCAGCAATGAACAGCACATTACCGATCAACTGAAGGTTCAATATGGATTGCGTTACTCGCTCTTTCAACAGATTGGGCCAGGCACCGTATGGTCTTACAATTCGGACTTTGAACCAGTAGATTCTACGTATTACAATCCAGGTGAAAAAATTCAGCAATACGGCGGGCTAGAACCTCGATTGGGTGTGAGCTACCGCCTGAACAGCAAAAGCGCCATCAAAGCGAGTTATAACAGAATGTACCAATACATTCACCTTGCGAGTAATTCAACTTCAAGTTCGCCGCTGGATGTGTGGTTTACCTCCGGTCAAAATATAAAGCCTCAGAGAGCAGATCAAATTGCCCTCGGGTACTTCCGGAACTTGAAGAACAACGCGATTGAACTGTCTGCGGAAGTGTATTACAAGGAGATGACCAATGCCATTGATTTTAAAAACCATGCGGAGTTGTTTTTGAACCAACATCTGGAAGGTGAGTTACGTTTTGGTGAGGCACGTTCCTACGGGCTAGAATTGTTGGTTAGAAAACAAACGGGCAGACTCACGGGAATGATTGGTTATACGCTTGCACGGACAGAAAAATCGATTCCGGATATTACAGAAGGATGGTATCCTACTAAGTATGACAAGACCCATGACGTCTCTGTGGTTGTTGCCTATACGCTTTCAGACAAATGGTCATTTGGGGCAAGTTTTGTTTATAGTACCGGCGCTGCGGTTACACTCCCTACAGGAAGATTCACATATATGGGCATGTTGGTGCCAGTGTATTCTGACCGCAATGGAGCAAGGATGCCAGCTTACCACAGACTCGACCTTTCCGCTACATTGAGTCCAAAGCAGAAAAAAGAGCGCAAGTGGCAAGGTGAATGGGTCTTTTCTGTTTACAACGCCTACAACAGGCACAATGCGTATTCTATCAATTTTCAGCAGGAAGCAGATGACCCGAATGTGAGCTATGCCGTAAAGACATACTTACTTCCAGTTGTTCCTTCTGTGACTTACAACTTCAATTTCTAAAGACATGAAAAACGCACTTATATATTCTTTTCTATTATTGCTCACTGCGGGATTGTTTTCTTCCTGCCAAGAAAGAATAGAATTGGAGTTAAATGACGAAGGCCAACAGCGCCTTGTAGTTGAAGGTTGGTTTACAGACCAGCTTCAACAGCAGGAAATCAAACTAACGCTGACCTCCAGTTATTTTAGTAATCAGGCAGCTCCCCCAGCTTCAGATGCTATTGTAACAGTCACAAATGGCGAGCAGACCTGGGAGTTTGAAGAACAATTTCCTGGAATTTATCGCACCCCACTGGAGGTTTTCGGCGAACCAGAAAAATGGTACACCATGAACGTGGATTACAACGGGGAGCAATACGAAGCAACTTCTTACATGAGGACGGTGGCCCCTGTGGACTCATTACATGTGAAAGTAGTAGACCCTTTGGTGGAGTTTGGGTTTCCCGGAGATCTCTATTACAGCGTAAGACTCTGGACTCAGGAATTACCTGGTGTTGGAGACCATTATATGTGGATTACCTCTGTGAATGGGTTTCCGGTTAGAGACACATTGAATGAGTTAACCCTAGTGAGTGATGGTTTGTTTGACGGCGCTTATGTAGCTGATATTGAAATTGATTTTCTAGAGATCGATACTGAAGCCTCTATTGGAGACACGGTATCAATTGAACAATGGAATATTGGTCTTGAGGCGTATGACACGTTTTTTGCCATTTTGAACGAGACCATTTTCAATGGGGGCATATTTGATGCGCCACCTGCGAACGTTCAATCGAATATTAGCAATGGAGCTCTTGGTTACTTTGGGGCTGCTGGCGTGAGTACCAAATCTACCGTGATTGAGGAGTAGGGAAAAAGCAACTCTCCTTGCGCCAGCAAAAACTCACAAGACAATGATGAAAAAGGGTGCTGAGGACAACACGGAATACGCAGATTCCGTTTTACATTGCACCCATGTCGAAATCCCCGTTTAAAACCACACGCGGAAACTGGTCCGCCTCGTTTTCTACTATATTAGGTATTACGCTGACTCTGTGTCTGTTAGGCGTGCTCAGTTTGATGGCTTTGCACGGACAGAAATGGAAAAATCGTGTGAAAGAATCTGTGATGGTTCAGGTATTTCTGGAAAATGATTTACCAGAAGAGGAGATTGTACGGGTAAAGAAATTGATTGAGGCGGAGCGTTTTACTAAGGACGCTGTCTATGTAACTCAAGAAGAGGCCAGCCGGCAGATGGAACAAGATTTGGGAGAAGATTTTGTTGAGTTTCTGGGGTATTATCCAATACCACCTTCTATTGATATTCATCTTCAAAGCGCCTATTCCAGCTTGGATAGTTTGGTGTGGATTGAGGCTGAGATCAAGGGAATGAATGGGGTTACTGAAGTGGAATACCAACGGGTTTTGTTGGAGCGCATTGAAGACAACATGCGGAAACTGAGCTTGCCGTTGATGGTAGTTGCGGCATTGCTGCTATTTATAGCTATTGCGCTGATAAACAACACAATACGACTCTCAATCTTTTCTAAACGCTTTTTGATTAAGAGCATGCAATTGGTTGGTGCCACCCATGGGTTTATTCGCCGGCCTTTCATTTGGCAAGGCATCTGGTTTGGTATAATAAGCGGGTTGTTAGCTTTCTCACTTTTGATTGGGCTTCTTGCGGTATTAAGAAGAGAAAGTCCAGATTGGTTTGACGGAAGAGACCTTCCTATGTTTTTGCAGTTGTTTGGAATTGTAGTAGCCATGGGAATAGTCATTTCTTGGTTTAGCACCCACTTGGCCGTGAACAAGTACATCCGTTTACGCCAAGATCAACTGTATTGATAGAATGGCTTCATCGGGATTGTTATCTTTACACCTCAAATTAGCACCATGAACGAACAACAATTTGCGTTTTCGAAGCAGAACTATGTGTATCTCCTGATTGGTTTAGGAGTCATCATACTTGGTTTTGCCCTCATGTCTGGCGGCGGCAGTGACGACCCAAATGCGTTCAGCGACAAGATTTTCAGTTTCCGAAGGATCACTTTGGCCCCGCTTATTGTACTTGGAGGTTATGGACTTGTGATGTACGCCATCATGAAAAAACCGGCCAAAGACAAGAAAATATCTTCTGCTAAATCATAAAACAAGCGCACGCACGTGGGACTTCTTGAAGCAATTATTCTCGGAATCATTCAGGGACTTACTGAGTTTTTGCCTGTAAGTAGCAGTGGACATTTGGAACTTGCCAAGGCAATTTCTGAAGCCTTTGGCACAAAGGGGCTCAAGGATGACAATTTGCTTTTCACCTTGCTTGTACACGCGGCCACAGCGCTCAGCACCATTGTAGTTTATCGGAAAGACATTTGGGAGTTGCTTGTAGGATTATTCAAATTCAAATGGAATACTGAAACTCAATTTGCCGCTAAAATTGTGCTTTCGATGGTCCCGATTGCAATTATCGGTTTCGCCTTTAAAGAGGAGATTGAGTCATTGTTTGGAGGGAGCATTGTCTTTGTGGGAGGAATGTTGATGCTCACAGGAGTCATACTTTATTTTTCTCACCGGGCTGCGGTAGGGGAGGGCGAAGTGACTTTCAAAAATGCAGGGATAATAGGGTTGGCACAGGCGGTTGCCATATTGCCAGGAATATCCAGATCGGGAAGTACAATTGCCACCTCGTTGATACTTGGGGTAAGCAGAGAACGGGCGGCAAGGTTTAGTTTTTTAATGGTTCTGCCCCCCATTCTAGGAGCTACTATTCTTGAACTCAAAGATTATCTTGACGCTCCCACTGTGCATGGAGGGATTCCGGTATCGAGCCTCGCCGCAGGATCCGCCGCCGCATTTATTGCCGGGTTGTTCGCTTGTACGTGGATGATCAAAATAGTCAAACAGAGCAAGCTTAGTTATTTTGCCATTTATTGCTGGATTGCGGGTGGTGTTGCCATTGCATTTGGACTAGCTTCTTAATCCGTAGAGCTTCAGTTCTCTTCCCAAATCGTGTTAATCATTCTTCATGTTCTGGAACAATTTTCCATCTTTGGGAAAAGCCCGTTATGAAAATGCAGCGATTAGTTAGTTCTTTGATCTTGATTTCCGGAGTTGTTTTGACCTCTTGCACGGAGGTGGCCTTCAATCAACCCGTGCCTCCTAATCAGGTGATTTTGGCTGAAATGCCTGCTGAAATATTTGGGGTATACGAAAACACAGATGGAGAGATAATGATCTTAGACACGAAGTCTGTAAGGTTGTTTGACAATGAACATGCCTTAGGTGCCGAAACCCAGTTGAAGCAACTCAAAGACTACTATTTCCTAAACCTCCGGGATGAAAATGGAAATTTTCTGGTGTATTTCGCCAAATTAGAAGATGCGGATTTGCATGTCTATTGGTTCAACGGAGAAGATGACAAGACCTTGAAAAACCTTTGTAAATACGCAGAAGTTGAGTCAATACTAAAAGATACCGGCGAGATTGACAGCTATGTGGTAGACATTTCACAAGAGACTTTCTTAGAAATTTTGAATGCCGAAGCATTCAACGACATGGGGATGTATTACCGAAAGAACTAAACAGCAGCAAGGTTAGCGCTCACCTGACTCCAATTGATCAGCTTCGTAAATGCGCCGATGTAATCACCTCTTTTATTTTGGTAATTGAGGTAGTAGGCATGTTCCCACACATCAATTCCTAAAATTGGTGTTCCTTGGTTTTCAGCAATTTTACTCATCAACGGATTGTCTTGATTAGGTGTTGAACAAACAGCTAGTTTGTTTTCACTAGTCACATACAACCAGGCCCATCCAGAACCAAATCTTGTTTTAGCGGCTGTACTGAATTCTTCTATAAATTTTTCAGTGCTTCCAAATTGCGCATTAATCGCATCTAGCAATGCACCTTCAGGAGCATTACCTCCACCCGGAGCCATCGCTTTCCAATACAAACTATGGTTGTAATGTCCGCCTCCGTTATTGCGAACCCCTGTTTGGTCTGCAGAGACATTAGCAAGGATTTGCTTTAAAGTCAACCCACCAAACCCTGTTGATTCAGCTAAAGCAGCATTAAGTTTTTTCACATATCCCGCATGATGTTTACCATGGTGAATCTCCATAGTTTGAGCATCAATAGATGGGGCCAAGGCATCAAAAGCGTATCCAAGTTCAGGTAGAGTAAAAATCGTCACGGCCGCTTCTGCTACTGCCTTCTCAGGGTCTTTTGATTTGACCTCAGACTTTGCAGCCTCAGTGCAGGCCATAAAAGGAGCGACAACAACACCAGCGCCTAATACACCGGTCAATTTTAGAAATTCTCTTTTTTTCATTGTGCAGGTTTTCCCAGAAAAGGATACCTAACAAAGATGCAGGTTAATCGCGTGAATACAAAATCAAGAGATATATGCGTTGCATTAACAAGAGCTTGTTAAGGAGTTCTTCATTTTGGTCAAAATTTAAACCCGTTTTCAATTAGTTTCCGAGGTTCGAAATCCACCATGAAAAGACATCTTCGGAAAATAGCCCTAGCCCTAGGCTCTTTTGTTACACTTGTTCTTGCAACAGCTGTGATAATGGCTTCTATGTATGAAGATGAGATTTCGAGGTATGCCGTAACTGAGTTAGAGGGAAAGCTGATTTCAGACATGCAAATTGGAGACATCAACTTGTCATTGCTTGCCCATTTCCCAAAAGCCTCATTGCAATGTCGGAATGTGCTGATCATGGATACATTCGACCCATCTGACACGCTTCTTTATGCGAAAAAGCTCTCTTTGAAGTTTAGTATTTTTGATTTTTTGGACGGCTCCTATGTAGTTGATGAAGTTAACATAGAGGGCGCAAATGTCCGCTTGCTAAGAGCTGAAACGGGAGAGGTCAATTACATTTTTTGGAATGACTCCCAATCTGAGAGCCCTGATTCCATGACATTCAAGTTTGAGTTGGAGAAAGTTCACCTTGCAAACTCCAAATTTTGTTGGCACGATGCTAGGTCACAAGTAGACTTAGATTTCGTCATCAATCAGGCCACACTTTCTGGGGTCATAGAAGGAGAAAAGACTTCCGTTGTTGCTTCATTGGACTTAAATGACGCACTGGTGAAGGTCAATGACATTGCTTGGGTGAATCATTCTGCAATTGAAGGAGATCTGGAACTTGCTATTGAATCCGGTACTGAAACGTATATAGTTCGGAAGTCAGATCTAGAAATTGCCGGAATGGAACTACATGCAAATGGAAGATTTCAAAGTACAGATGACGTTGTCTTTTGTGTATTAGATGCTAATGCCAAAGGACTTGATATAGCAAAGGCGCGTGCCATCTTACCAACGGAAGTGACCAATTTTCTTGAGGGCTATTTGATCAAGGGCAAGGCGGACGTGGTTTTTGCGATGAAAGGAGCAGCTGGTGGAGGCCAACAGCCTGAGGTAGATTTATCAGCAACTATTCACGGAGCATCATTGCAGCAAATAGCTACAGACGTAGCACTCACAGATATTTATGCAGAGACCAGCTACCATTATAGTGATTCAGACGAGTTGACAATTCACAAGTGCGAAGCTAAACTTGAAGGAAATGAAGTGCGGGCAAATGGCGCAATTGCGCACCTAGGAAGCCCATGGATGAATTTACATCTGGAGGGAGAATTGGACTTGAACGACGTAAAACAGTTTGCTGGACTCACGGATCTTAGCACCCTGGAGGGGGAGTCCAAATTCAGTTTGAACTACAAAGGGGCATTGCGCAATTGGGAGTTCAATGCAGATGATTTGCAGCGCGCCGAAAGCAGCGGACAGGTAAGTTTTGAAAATTGTGAACTTCAATTAGAAGGGTCAGAACATGTATTTGAGGAATTGACCGGCACCATGATGCTCAATAATGGAGACGCAACCATCCAGAGCCTCACGGGCATTTGCGGCGAGTCTGATTTTCGTTTTCAAGGAGTCTTCAAAGACCTACTAGCATGGGGGCTCACAGACCAAATGCTTCATATAGAAGCAGGTTTTTTTTCTGAAAACCTTAACCTAACAGAGTGGCTATCAGATTCTGACGGCATTCAAACAACGAATGAAGCGGCCTATCATTTGGCATTTCCGGAGTCCATTGCATTTGATCTACAGATTAAGATAGACCAATTGCAATTCAGAAAATTTGATGCGAAATCTGTCAAGGGCATAGCTCAATTCAAGGATGGACAGCTGCACTTAGACCCTGTTACCTTTGAAACCGCTGAAGGCAGCTTCAATGGCAATCTGGTTGCAAAGGCAAGGCCAAACGGATTTCTTATCACCTCCAAGGCTTGGCTGGATCACATGAATGTGAATAGTTTATTTAAGGAGTTTGAAAATTTTGGGCAGGACTTCATTCAAGACAAACACATCAAAGGCAGATGCTCCGCACAAGCCACTTTTTCTGCAATGTTGTCGCCGTCACTAGAGGTGGACCCCAAGTCCATTGTAAGTGTGATCGATCTCAAGATTGAAAATGGAGAATTGATAGAGCTGCAGAGCATGAATAGCATCTGCAATTACCTGAGAACCAACAAGGTAGTTGCTCCTCTTGTAGACATAGACGCTTTGCAAGAACGGCTGCAACACATCGCTTTTAACACCTTGGAAAATCAAATTGACATTCGGAATGAGCGCATTCATTTTCCGAACATGGAGATCCATTCCAGCGCTATGGATATCACTACAAGTGGGACTCATTTTTTTGACAATCAAATTGATTATTCCTTAGGGTTTTATCTGCGGGATCTTTTGATTCAGAAAAACGAAAGCTCATTTGGCGAGGTGGAAGATGATGGATTAGGAAATCGATTCTTTCTTTCGATGACAGGCACGGTAGACAAACCGGAATTTGGGTATGACCGCTTGGCCCACAAGGAACAAAGGAAACAAGACCGTGAAGAAGAGAAGAAGGAATTCATGCAGTTGCTTAAAGACGAGTTTGGCCTTTTCCGAAAGAGAGATGATCAAGAAAGTGGTGACAAGCCCCTCTCCTCGCCGAACGGCACCCCTGAAACCACCATTCAAGTGACCTTACCTGATGACGGCACCGCCAAGCCCAAAGATGAAATGGGAATTAAGAAGCTCTTTGGGAAAAAAGGAAATGAAAAGGAGGGCACAGTTCCGCCGCCTGCCGACGATGATGATTTTTGATCTTTCTACTCATTGACCACACCAATTACTCATTGTAGTTTTCTGAAACCGAAACATGAGTGTATTTTGCAAAGATGATCTGCAATCTATTTCGGTGCGTCTGGTTGGGTTTATGCATGTTGCTTTGCACTGGTATAACGGCTCAATCTGGCATTTTGCATGGTCATTTTCTCAATTATGATGTAAGAAATGGTCTTTCAAATCGAAACATCAACTGTCTCACTCAAGATAGTCGGGGACTGATTTGGATAGGCACTGAAGAAGGGCTGAACCGCTTTGATGGGGTTAATTTCAAGTGGTATTTAAGTGATGACGGAGAAGGCGCTATTCCTGATAATGACGTAAATCACATACTATCTACTAAGGATGGGAAATTGTGGGTGGCCTTAGCAGGCCGAGGAGTGGCGCTTTATCATCCACAAACAGATTCGTTTATTCCAGTTACATGGGAGTCTCCAAACAGCAGCAGATTGGCCGGCAACGTTCGATTCATCTTCCAAAACAACGACAATAATCTTTGGCTAGCATGCAGCAATACAGCTTTACATGAAGGCGGTCTGGTAAAGCTGAATCCGGAAGACTTGTCCTCCACATTCATTTCTGATGAGCTAAAAATAAGTCCCTTCCACATAGCAAAAGACCCAAACAATCCGGATTTACTTTGGTTAGCCGGCAGTAGGTTTGGCTGGTACAATATGCAAACAGGCGAATTTGGTCTCGAAAACTTTCAGGGGGATGGTGCAGATAAAATCAGGTCCTACGAATGGATAACTCCTACTTCCGACGGGCGTTTTTTGGTGTCTACCTGGGGGCGAGGTGTCATTGAGTTTGACCCTCAAAATAGAAGCTGGGGCACCCCGGCGGTCTACGACAGGAATGAGGTCTATACAGCTCAAAGAAATGCAGTCCGGAAACTTGTTCCGAAAAAAGGAGACACGTATTGGGTGATGACTGCAGATGCTGGATTTGGTGAGTATAACGCAAGTACTGATCAATTTGCTTTTTATAAGCATGACGATACAAATCCCTTTTCGATTTGGCACATTTCGGGAAGAGATGTCTTCGAAGATCAGCAGGGAATTGTTTGGGTTGGAATGGCCTCGGGATTAAGCATTTTGAATCCGTATGTTCAACAGATCAACTACAAGCCGATACCCATTGGCAGCAATCAAAATGACCAACATTTTAAATTCAATCATGCCGCAAGGATTGGCAACAATCTGGTGATTTCCGCGAGTTATGCGAACGGGTATTATTTATTGGACCCGGAGACAAAAGAGTTGAGGAAAAAGGTAGGAACGGGGCAGGAATTAGGGATCAAAACAGGATTGAGCGGAGTGGAACTTTTTGCAGGGGAAGATGGGCAAATGTATTCCATGGTGCGTAATGATCTTTGGCGGATTGATCCAATCACCTTTGAGGCCGCTGAAATTTTAGACCTTGAAAAAGCCAAAGGGCTTAAGGGCTATCAGAGTAGCATCAACACCTTACTTAAAGCTAGCGACGGGAGTATTTGGATGGGCACTGATGACAACTCACTGCATCAATTTTGGCTGCACGTCAAATTGTATTACAGACATGAACGGTAATGATGATGTGAATTCAATAGACCTACTAGTGTTCTTAGCAGTATTCGGCACCGACTGCCAACAATAAGCGATAAAAAAGATAAGGAGAGGCCGGAGACTTAATTGTTTCCGGTCTTTTTTCTTGCCGCCCATACCCAAGTGGGTTTTCCTCCGTTTGGTTTTTGCTAACTTCACGCCTCTGCATGAACCTCTATTCCAACAAACAGCGCTGGAAAATTTTCCTACTTGTAGTGGCACTCATTATTGCCGCTGTTACGCTGTTCTATACCAACAACATTGCCGCTGAAATCCGTAAGGAAGAGCAACTCAAAGTAAAGCTGTGGTCCGAGGCCATTCAGCAACGGGCAGAATTGGTGAACTATACGCAACAGCTGTTTGAAGAACTGCGGCAGGAAGAAAGAGACAAAGCCGACCTTCTTGCAAACGCCTATTCCGTCATCAATGACCCGCCAGATGGCATGGATTTGACATTCATCACGGATTTTCTTTGGTCCAACAAGACCATTCCGGTGCTCATGTTCGATCAAAACAACAAATTGCTGTTTCAGGTCAATGTGCCCAACGGGAACAATATGTCCAAGGCAAGCCTGGACTCCCTCAAAAAGGTCATGGCTGAACGGAATCCACCCATCTACTTTGAGGAGGTGAACCACACGGTCTATTACAATGAATCAAAGCGTTTTTCAGAGCTCAAAGAGGTAATGGATGACCTCATCAACTCGTTTATATCTGAAACTGTGATCAACAGTGCTTCTATCCCTGTTGTGCTCACAGATAGTACACAAAGCAAAGTTCTTCGCGCAGAGCGCATAGATACCCTCACAATCAGCAACCCGGAAAAACTAGCCGCTAAACTGGCGTCCATGGCGTCTCAAAACGACCCAATTTCCATCAGTTTGGCAGAGAGCGGCACGCACTTCATCTACTACGAAGACTCAGTGGTCTTGACCCGTTTGCAATTCTATCCTTTTGTGCAACTCATCCTCATTGGCGTCTTCTTATTTTCAGCTTATTTGGTCTTCAGCACCTTTAGAAAAGCAGAACAAAATCAGGTATGGGTTGGGATGGCCAAGGAAACCGCACACCAATTGGGCACTCCGCTATCCTCTTTGATGGCGTGGACAGCAATTTTGGAGGGACAAGGTGTTGAAGCATCCACCATTTTGGAGCTCAACAAGGACATTGACCGACTGAATACCATCACAGATCGCTTCTCTAAAATCGGCTCCAAGCCCGATCTTCAGGAAGAAGACATGACCAAAGTGGTACAACAAGCATTTGATTATTTGAATCCGCGGATTTCCAAAAAAGTAGCCATTTTGGTGCAAGAAGAAGACGGCCCACACATTGCTAAAGTGAACCTGCCGCTTTTCGGATGGGTTATTGAAAACCTCGTAAAAAATGCCGCAGATGCTATGGAAGGTGTGGGAAGCATCACCGCTGTGATTTCGCAAGAAGGGAATCATATCTGCATCGATATCACAGACACGGGGAAAGGCGTTCCCAAAAGCAAGTTCAAGACTATTTTTGAGCCGGGGTATACTTCCAAAAAGCGCGGCTGGGGCTTGGGCCTTTCACTCACCAAACGTATTGTGGAAGAATACCACAAGGGGCGTATCTTCGTAAAGCGCTCTGAAATTGGCGGCGGAACAACTTTCCGCATCATGCTTCAGCGCGGCTAATCATATGTCGAGGCTCATTTTTATACTACTCATTTTTTGGGCTTTCAGCCCGAGGAGCCATGCTCAGTTTTCTGAAGTGAGCAACAGCTCAGGCATTGATTTTGCACCGGTTCCATTGTTCAATCTCGGCGGTGGGCTTGCCTGGTTTGACTACGACAACGATGGCTGGGAGGACCTCTATATCACTGGCTGCACTTCCATGGACCGACTTTACAAGAACAACGGAGATGGTACTTTTTCGGACGTTTCCTTGGATGCTGGATTGCCTGTCACCGTGCTCGCTAACACCATGTCTGTGACCACAGGAGACATTGACAACGACGGAGATCGGGATGTTTTTCTTGGTACTTGGCGCACAACCGGCTCGTCCAATTTTGCCCCCAACATGCTCTTGAGAAATAACGGGAATGGCACTTTTACAGAGGTAGCCGAAGACATTGGACTAGGAGAGCCGACCTACGCAACAGGCGCCACTTTCTTTGATGCCAACAAAGACGGCTGGTTGGATCTATACGTGGCGTGCTACATTCAAAGCGGCCAACTCATTGTTGACCCAGAAACACAGCAAGTGGTGGGATTTGACCATGATTGTTTTCAAGACAACTTCTACCTCAACAACGGCGACGGCACCTTTGTTAACATGACCCAAGATTGGAACGCCGTCAACAATGGCTGTTCACTGGGGGTAGTTGCTTCAGACAAAGACGGTGACGGTGACAGTGATATTCTGGTAGCAAATGATTTCGGAGAGTTTGTTGAACCCAACGTGATCTTACAAAATGATTTCCCCAATCAAGAATTCAGTGAGGTGGCAGAGAGCGCTTCTGCAGACCTCGCAATATACGGAATGGGCGTTGCCGTGGGCGACTACGACGAAGACCTTGACCTGGATTATTACTTCACCAACCTCGGTAGAAATGTGCTTTTGAACAATGACGGGGAGGGACAGTTTCAGGATTTGACCACAGAAGCGGATGTAGAGAATGCAAGCTCAAATGGACTGTACAATACAAGTTGGGGAACTACTTTCTGGGACTTCGATAACGATGGCTTTTTGGACTTGTTCGTGGCCAACGGACATTTGCCAACGGCACCATTTGTACAAAACAACCTTCTGGATCCGAACAAACTCTACCGCAACATGGGAGATGGAACTTTTGAAGACCTCACAGAAGAACAACAGGTTGGGAGCACGCTCATGGCGCGTGGTTGTGCTTATGCAGATTACGACCAAGACGGAGATTTGGATATGGCCGTGGTCAACCTGGAACAAGGAGAGTTTGTTGCAGTCAATCACGTGGAGCTCTTTCAAAACCCAGGCAATGAAAACCACTATATCCAATTTGAACTGGAGGGAACTTTGTCTGGAAATGATGCATTTGGAGCGTGGGTCATCGTTCATGCCGGAGACCGACATCTTTTGAGAGAAATACACGGAGGATCTAGTCATGCCTCACAAAGCACTAGCCGGGTGCATGTCGGCTTAGGAAACTTAACAGAAGTGGACAGTGTGAACGTCATTTGGCCGGTTGGAAATCCTGAGACATGGTTTAGTCTTGAGGCGGATTCTTTGCATACTTTGGAGCAAGGTACATCTGTCGGTATCACGTCAGATTTAACACAAAAATTACAGATATTTCCAAACCCAGCAAGTTCAGTTGCTTATGTATCTGGACTGTCGCATGACGCACAATTAATTACCGTGACGGACCTTCAAGGAAGAGAAATTCAAGGGTTCTTGGCTCATAAAGAGGCATCCGTTTGGGTGCTCAGTTGGTCTTGGGATATGGCGCCCGGTATGTATGTCGTTCGAATTGAACAACAAGGAATTAAAAGGTCCTTCCGATTGCTCCTCGAATGAACAAACTTTACTGATTGCAGGTAAAGTTGTAAATTCAAGAACTACCAAATTTTAGCATTATGAAAATTTCTATTCTCGCATTCGCCATGTTGTTCTTTGTTGGAACAGCGCATGCTCAGCTTCCTTTTAATCCAGATTCAGACGCTAATGGTGTCATCAATGTGAATGACCTCTTGGAACTACTCACCGTTTATGGCCAACCTTATTTGGTTGAAGCAGTGGTTCCGATCAATGCCGGTGGCACAGACGCCAACAATCCGATAGACGCTAGGGCAAATCTTGGTTTGGCTAGCTTCAAAGACAGTTTATGGACCATCAATGACATCCCAACGCAGACCGCTTGGATTGACGCGGTGCTTGTTGGAACCAATAGTTCTGCCTTAGGATTTGAATGTGAAGCCATTGGAGATTATAGCCACAGCCAAGGGTATTCAACCTCGGCCACAGGGGATTTTTCCCATGCTGAAAACAGATTCAGCTCGGCCACAGGTATATGTTCGCACGCTGAAGGAGAAGGAAGTCTGGCCACAGGCACAGCCTCACATTCGGAAGGATATCAGTCAGAAACCTCGGGCACAGCAGGACATGCAGAAGGCTACCAGACTGCAGCCAGTGGGGCATATTCCCATTCTCAAAACAGGTTTTCTGTAGCCTCGGGCACATGTGCACATGCCGAGGGGGAATCCTGTTTCGCCATTGGAACTGCTAGTCATGCGGAGGGACTTCAAACCACCGCTTCAGGATTACGATCTCATTCAGCTGGGTTGGGAACAATTGCAGATCAGAATAACCAAACAGTAGTTGGGGCTTTCAACACCACAAACAATGTGACTTCGCTTTTTGTAGTTGGGAATGGAAGTGATTTTGCTCAGCGTTCAGATGCTTTTGTAGTGCTAGACAACGGCAATGCCATTGTAAGTGGAGACCTTGATGTGCAAGGGATTGTTTTGTTGAACGGAGTTGACCTATCCTTGCAGCTACAAGAACTACAAGTTGCCAATACGCTACTGCAGCAACAGGTTATCCAGCTTCAAGAACAGCTTGTCAATTTACTTAATGCTCCATCAGAAGAATGAGAAAACCCCTGTGTATTGTATGTAAATTGGCAGGTATTGTGCTCTTGTTCTGTGTAAATGTACTTCACGCCCAACAACCGAAAACAATCTGGAGCGAAGAGGACGAAATCAGCCGAAAAGAGCGGGTTATTGCATTAGTAGGCAGAGATTCAACGGGGTACTATGTCTACTCAGATCAGTTTGGAAAAAGAGGGAAATACCAACTCACCAAGCTGGACAAATCCGGCATGAAGGAAGTATACTCCATCAACAATACACTTCCAAAAATTTCAGCGGTTGACCCAGAATTCTTGGACCTTATTGTTTGGAAAGAAAGACTTCTTCTAATCACAACTGCCTATGAGAAGGATCAGTCTTCGCTCAAGGCGTATGGCACCTTCCTGAATGCCTTTGGGGAGGTGGTGGATTTTCCGGTTTTGTTGGACGAGATCAAAGACATTCGGTATAAAAGTGAGAGTACTTTCCAAATAGAACTCAGTCCGGATAGTTCCTTGATGATGATCCAACATGATAGCTCTACCTTGAGGAAGAGTTCAGAGAGTTTTTCTTTTAAAGTCTATGATACCTCCCTGGAACTTCAATGGCAGAAAGACCTGGAACTACCATTTCAAAATGATGTGCTGGCCATTGAATCTTTTCTTGTTGCCAACAACGGCCATGTGTATATGATGTCTGGAACGGACAAACCCAAAAAGGAACGAAACGTCACAAATCTAGCCTCTAAACAAAAGAAATACTTGCTCTTGAGTTATGACCCAGAATTGAATAAGGTGAAGGAGTATGACGTAAGCCTTCGCGACAAGTGGATTATTTCGGCAACATTTGACCTTGCTCCAAACGGAGACGTAGTGATGGGAGGTTTCTATTCCAATGACAAATTTTTCTCCATTGCCGGAACCTTCTTTTTCAAGATTTCAGGAACCGACAAAAAAGTAGAAGCGAGTGGGCTCATGGCCTTTGACCGCCATTTTCTCAAGCAGTTTATGAATGAAAAAAGGGTAGAACGAGGCAGAGAATTGAACAATTTCTATTTCGACCATTTTCTTGTTAGAGAAGACGGAAGTGCAACTTTGGTTGCTGAGCAATACTATGTGATAGAAAGGTACTTGCAAGACCCCTCTACCGGACGTTATCAAGAGCAGAATTACTACTACTACAATGATTTGATCGTGGTAGACGTCAATCCTGATGCAACAATAAATTGGGCCATTAAAGTGCCCAAAAAGCAGGTGAGTATCAATGATAATGGGCCTTATTCCAGTTATGCGTTGGCTTGGGATGAGCAACACGTCCACATTGTTTTCAATGACGATTCGGACAACACAGCCATTTTCAACTCCAATCCGGATGCCGAAATGCAAACCATGAGCAACATCAAAAAGAGCACGGCAACTTGGGTGGCGGTTGGAAGAGATGGAAGTCTGAGCAGGTCCACACTGTTCAACGCAAAAGATGCCACCACTTTGCTCCGGCCCAAGATTTATTTAGGAAGCAGGAATGCGGAGTTGGTGTTGTATGCTCAATACCGCAAGAAGTATCGATTTGGCCTGATCAATTTTGACCTCTGATCTTTAAGATCGTCTCGGAATTTTGTAATTCCCGCTTTAGCTTGCTGTTTTCTATGGCTAGTTTTTCAGCTTTGACCGTTGCCCAAATGCCATACAGAATCAGAAGTAAAAAAGCTATGCTGACCGCAACATTGAGTAGTTTTTCTGTGCCTCTGGCACGATGAAGTTTCTCTTCTGTTTCAGTGGTTTCTTCCGTCAACTGCAACAACAATTTCAAGTCTTTTTTGGCCGGAGTAGGTGATACAGAATGTGACATGGCCAAGGCATCCAAATTTTCTTGCAGAGAGTTGTTCATCTCGCGCGCTTGATCACTGGCATGAAGTATTTGCAAGACATAAGGCTCATCTTGG
>CAZKMC010000006.1:0-26077 GCA_964553485.1 uncultured Comamonadaceae bacterium | reverse complement strand
TTCGAATCGATCTGCATCCTGTACATTCTTTGGTTCTTCAGTGGCCAGACGAATCACTTCCTGACTAAGTCTACTCTCCCAGAACTCCTCAAAAGAAGAAGTTGCTTGCGCACAGGCCTTGCCCAACAACAGCACATCCCGATCTCTGAAATTGTACTCATGGTCATAGTCGTAGTATTCATCCGCTACGTTTCGTCCGCCTGTAATCAGCACTTCACCATCCACAATGAATGTTTTGTTGTGCATACGTTGATTGACAGATCTGAAATCTGTGGAAACTTCGCGGACTTTGTCCCAAAGATTCTTGCCCAAGTTGATTGCAGGATTGTAAACTTTGACCTCAATATTCTTATGTGAATCCATGGTGAGGATGTCTTCCAAATCAGCATCCACCATGATGTCATCCACCAGGATTCTCACTTTCACTCCTCGGTTTGCCGCCCTCACAAGATAATCGCACGCAATCAGTCCGACATTGTCCACAGAGAATATAAAATACTGAATATCAATCGTTTTTGAAGCATTCTCACAGAGCCATGCTCGGGTAATGAGGGAATTCCCACCGTCCTCTAACACCACTACTCCCGTTTTTTCCTGCATCAAATCATGCATGTCCGCCAATTCATCTTCTACCCGCATCGAATCCGACAAATGAATGTCAGCACAGAAGTCTTTTTCTTGAATGGGAACTCGGTTGCTTGGCTCGCTTCCGCATCCAAAAAAGATGACGGATGAAACCAACAGGCTGCAAATACTAACTGACTTTTTCATGCAGGGAATTGTGCACGAAAGATAAGAAATGGAAGATGCGGCAAGAACACTCGATTATTGTTTGACAAAACGCATGTTGGAGCTTCCGTTGATGGTTACGAGGTAGAAACCAGGTTCTAGTATTTCTGTTGAAAGCGAGACCATTTTTGCTTCGGGACGACCTTCCAATCTCTTCCTGCCTAACGCATCATAAATTCTGTAGGAATCGATGGTAACTGAAGAAGCAAATGAAATATGGTCTTTGGCTGGGTTGGGGTAGACATTGAAACTGGCTGTATGGTTTTCTTCAAGCCCCACATATTCATTCTCCAGCTGCCAGCTTGAAGCAAAGTGGTTGTCGAGCGACACAGAAGACAAAGAGATATACTCATCGGCATCATCCGTGAGCGGCCATGGTTCTAAAGGAAGATAACTGACGTGATCCACCACAATGCCATGATTGTCTGTGAGAAGCAGTAATTCTCCTTGGTTTTCCAATTGTCCAGAAGTCCACTCATAGACCTGTCCCGTTTCAGAAGGGAACAGGTTGATGTCGCGCACCAACATGATTTTTTCATCTGGCTCCAAGGTGGTGCCCTCCGGGAAACTAAAAATAATTCCAACTGAAACAGCATAACCACTTAAGTCGAGCGTCTCAGTTCCTGGATTAACTAGTTTGATAAATTCCTGATCAGCATTTTCTGGATGGAAATACTGGATATCTGAGATCATCACTTTTGGAAGTGCCACAAAACTGTGGTCCAGAGTTCCAAGGTTTTCTCCATCCAATCCAGCGTTCAATGCAGGGGATTCAACTTGAAGTTGGAAATCATAAAATGAAGGGCTTTCAAAAAGTGGGTCCATCCAGAGATTTGACGTTCCGGGCATCGTGTCTGTGTTGTAAAAATTGTTCTCTGGTATTCCGAAAGACATCTCATCCACTGACCACGGTGTGGTGCTGGAATTGGAGAGAATAGAGTTAGAAACCGAAATGGTTCCTCCGCCAAATCCAGGATTTTTCTCAAATGCGGCAATTGCGATTGCGTTTGAATAAAAGGTGGTATGATCTACTTCTGCTTCTCCCAGATCTTTGATGCCGATTCCAAGGTTGCAGTTGGCAATGGTATTGTTTTGAATCAATGCTGATGAACTTTGACCAATGGACACTCCCTTGTCTGTACAATCATTGATGAGACAATTTTCGATCAGTATATTTTCACATCCTTCTCCAAGGTCGATCCCGTCACTATTGAAACCGTAGAAACCTTCAATGCTTGAATTCCTGATGACCCCGTTGATGACCTCATCATAGTCAATGGCATCGGTATCGACTTGATCATTTCCAATGAATTGGCAGTCGCTGATATATCCATCTCCATACTTGATATTGATTAAATCTCCCGACACTGGTGAATGTAACACACTGGACGTGAGAGAAATATCTGAGTATTCACCAAAAATTGGGTTGTTCAGATTGTTGAGCAAGGTCATGTGGTCCATGTTGACCTCACTAAACCAGCAAGAGATGGCAGCCCTTTCATGAATCGGATGCACACCTTTGGTTGCATTGATCAACTCCAGGTAGTTGAGATTGTTCACCTCTGTGCTCGAATCAAAAGAAAGATTGCCCCAGGATTGCGCACCATAGTCTGCGTTATTGCGGAAAATGACCCCTTGAGATTCTGTTCCATTGACTTGTAAGCCACCCTGGACAATGAGTCTTGCTTCTTCGGGAAACCAGATCTCAACGCCTGGATCCACGATTAGTGTAACATCTGATAGCACATAGGTGTCTCCGCTAGCGAGGTAGGGAGAACAATCAATGGTCAGCGTGGTGTTTTCTGCAATTTCTGCGGGAAGTATGCACGCCCCATTGGGGACATATCTTGCCAGGTAACCGGTTGATCCGTTCAAGGTCACTGGCAAATTCAATTGAGTAGAAATGATTTCAGGTATTGGTGTGACAATGGACAAATTCAAATCAAAGCTGATGTCTGAACTCGTGCCTGAGATCTGGTGAACCTCAACTGCAAGCACATTGGCACCATTGGACAAAGGCGCTTGAAAAATGTACTCGATGAGATTTGATTCAGCATCTCCTCCCACTACTCCTGCGGCAGGTGTGGTAGCGGTAATATTTCCGGCTGGCATGTTGCTCCTTACCACTTCCAAACCATTCAAATAAACCACAGCACCATCATCTCTGCGCAGGTTCAGTGCACAACTGTAGATGTCCTCTGTTCCGTCAAATACAAATGACTTTCTGAAATAAGTGGTGATGTATTTGTTTCCTCCATCAGGACCAAAGGACACTGTGGTAGCTTCATCTCCGTCGCCATAACCAAGTTCCGCATTTCCAGACCCCCAGCTTGAATCATCAAATGAAGTGGCTGTCCACGACGTTCCTAGATCTTCTCCGAGGTCATGATAACGCCATTGTTGACCAAGGTCAACAAGTGCAAGCTGATCGTATATAGACCAACCAAAGAAATCATACCCTGGGTTTGGAACAGCAGTCATGGTCAATGGCATATTGTCAAAATAAGGACCACTCCATGGCAATTCAGGAATCATAAAGTTGTTGAGGCGGATTTTTCCGCCTTGAGTAGGAAAGCTTCCTGCACCCAAGTTTGAGATAGTGCTCAGTCCAAAAGTAGACTGAAGGTCTTCCATTATAAAGCCCTGCCTTTCCTCTGCAAATTGGCGCAATGCCGCTACTTGATCCTCCCAAAATTGCACGGTTACTATTCCATCGCCATAGTTCGAAGTTGTACCAGTCCATTTCTCAACATGATAGGCTATTTCAGGGTCAAGTCTGTTTTTGAACTCATCGATCTTCGAATTCACCCTTATGGGGTGGAAGGAGGTATACACGTGATCACTGAATCGCTGGGCGAAATATTTTGAAAACTCTTGGTTTTCAAACATGTGCTGCAGCCAATAACGTGCGTAGTCATAATTATTCCCGCCCTGTGGAACTGAAAAACCTGAGATAGGGTCATTGGTACTGCCAGAGAAGCCACGGTCAAGATCACCAAAGATAAACTGCCATTTTCCTTCGTTATTAGGCTTCCATAATTTCACATTGTGCCCCCAACTGCTATTGCTTGACCAGATCTCTGTGATCCAGTAATCTGCAAAATTCTGGAGGTCAACTACCTCTGCCAATGCAACAAAATTCTCTTCGACCGAAAGGTCTGTATTGAACAGTGAATCCATATACCAATACTGAACATCCGAGCCTTCTTCAATCTCTCCATCATTCGCAATGATGTCAAAACTATTGGGAACAACTCCATACATGTATTCAATTTCCTGATCACTCGAACGTGAACGCATGTTGTGAATTCCCAGGTATTCGCCATTGATAAACACAATGCAAGGGCGAATACCTTGTTTGTACATCGGGGCATTTTCCTGAACCAGGTCTTGACCAATTCCATCTCGAAAAAGCGTGTTGGCCCAATCACTTCCGCTGGCACGAAGAATGAACTCGTCATAAGAAGGACGCACACGGTCAGCAAAAATCGGATAGTCCAAATCGCCGCCATATTCATTTCGGAAATAGATACCAAGCATCTTTTGCGGCAACTGCCAACTCCAAAGACCATTCACTTTTACACCCGCACGTTGATTGAAAACAGATTGATTGTTTCCATCATTCTCAAAAAACTCAATGTTCAGGTCATGTTCCCATTCCGGTTTGAAGTCCTGTACGTAGATCCCTATTTCTGGATCCCAGAAATAGTCAGGATCGGTCACTAATGAAACCACTGGTAACTGGCGATCTTCGAAAGTTGGTTCAAAGAAATATGAATGAGTGACAGGGGGACCAGGAATGAATCCCTCCACAAATATCCGAGCCCTCAAAAAAGTGTTGGAATCAAAGACAATGGGAGTGGTGTAAATTGGGTCTGATTCTGTCGGAATTCTGCCGTCCAATGTATAGTGGATCTCCCCGCCTAAAGCAGAAATCGCCACGGATTGCTGCACATCAAAAAAGCCACCTTCCTGACTGAAAAATGGCTGATAAAAAGTGATTCCGTCGTAAGGAGTAGCTACATTGTTCGAAGCCCCCGGGGTAGATTCGGAAAACCAAGCCCATACTTCCGCTCCATCATTCTGTCGTCCATAACTTAGGTCCGTCTCTTGCACCGAATAGACAAAACCGTCGAGTAAATTCAACCCGGCATCATACAGCCCAATTTCTTCTCCGATACTGCTCAACTTGAATGAAGTATGAATACCGATGTTTACTGCATCTGCCCAGATCAACAAAAATCCGTTTCCCGCAATCGAAGTTCCCGCGGGGAACATCCACTTGGTGGTATCACTAAGGTTGTCAGTTAGATAATATCCGGTGAGATCAACAGCGCTGGCGGAGGTGTTGTATAACTCCACCCAGTCAGCACTGTCATCGAAGTCCGGGTCGTTGACCGCAGACGAATTGGCTGCCATAAATTCATTGATCACAACCTGGGCGCTCAGGCTGAACGAAATAAAGCCAATGAACATAGCCATCAGCCCCTTTAACATACTCCCTCTCATACAATTAAAGATAATATTCCTTTTTACAGATTTTCAAAAATGACCTACAACATTACTACTTTCCTTGCTTATCAGATCTATAACGCTGATAAACAGCAAATTAAATTTTCATCTGAAATTTCCTGGGGACACTATTTTTCAACATCAATTGTGATTCTAATCCGGTGCTATCTCAATATACCACCTACCTTTGCACCAAAATAAATGAGTCTTGGAACAAGAAGCTGAAAAAGAGAAAAAGAAACGCGGGTTTTCGAAAGAATCACTGCGCAAGTCTCGACGAATATTCAAGTATGTAAAACCATACGCTTGGCAGTTTGCCCTCGGAATTTTGATCATTTCATTGTCCAGTGGTTTCACCCTTTTGGTCACCCGTCTGTGGGGACAATTAGGAGGTGTAGGCGTTCAAAGTCCAGAACAACCCGATATTAAAAAATATTTCAACATTGAAATAGACTGGAACAACATTCAGAGCATTGTTGTCTTCATTTTTGGATTGCTAGTAGTTCAAGCAGTCTTGTCTTTTGTGAGGGTTTACATGTTTGCCGACATCACAGAGAAAATGATGCTGGCACTGCGCCGCGACACCTACGAGCGCATTCTGAGGATGCCGATGCAGTATTTCAATGAAAAGCGTGTGGGTGATTTGAACAGCCGTATTTCTGCGGACATCACTTCTATACAGGATGTGTTCACTACTACCATGGCCGAGTTGCTTCGCCAGTTGATCATCATCACAGGTGGAATCATCGCCTTGTTGTATTTCTCTCCTACCTTGACAGCAGTGATGCTGGCCACACTACCGGTGATGATCATTGTAGCGGTCATCTTTGGACGCTTCATCCGGAAGTTGAGTAAAAAGACCCAGGACAAAGTCTCAGAAAGCAATGTGATCGTTCAGGAAACTCTCACAGGTATCGTGAACGTGAAAAGCTTTGCCAATGAGTTTTTTGAAGTGGCACGTTATGCTACCAGCATCAAGGACATTCGCAACTTCGCAATGAAAGGTGCAACCTGGAGAGGCATGTTTTCTTCGTTCATCATCATCTTTATTTTCGGAGCTATTTCACTCATTATTTTCAAAGGTGCAGACCTTATGAAGAGCGGGGAATTAGCTTCAGAACATTTCTTTACTTTCCTATTGATGACAGGATTAGTGGCCGGCTCCATTGGAGGAATAGCCGCTCAGTTCGGAGCTTTGCAACGTGGAATGGGAGCCATTGAAAATGTAATGGACATTCTTGATTTGAGCCCCGAAGAAGTCAGCCTTGAAGATCCAGGCACCAAACGTATTCCTTTGGATGGGAAGATCGAATTCAAACTTGTCAATTTCCATTATGAAAGCCGGAAAGAAGTCCCGGTATTGAAGGAAGTTTCCTTTGATGTTCCAGCAGGCGCTCAAGTGGCGTTAGTAGGATCAAGTGGTTCTGGAAAGAGCACCATTGCTTCATTGATTCAGCGGTTTTATTGTCCCGTAACAGGTGAAATTCTGATCGACAATAAACCGGCAATGTCCTATGACCTGAGTGAACTGAGAAGGCACATGGCCTTTGTGCCGCAAGAAGTCATTTTGTTTGGCGGTACTATTAAAGAGAACATTGCCTACGGAGATCCCAACGCGAGCGACGCTGAGATCGAAGCTGCTGCATCCAAAGCAAACGCCATGGAGTTCATTCGGAAGTTTCCAGATGGTATGGACACGGTGGTGGGAGAAAGAGGAATTCAATTGAGTGGTGGTCAGCGACAAAGAATTGCGATTGCACGTGCGGTGTTGAAAAACCCAACCATTTTGATCTTGGACGAAGCTACCAGCTCCCTGGATTCAGAGTCTGAAAGATTGGTACAGGATGCATTGGACAAATTAATGGAAGGCCGCACCAGCGTAGTGATTGCCCACAGACTGAGCACCGTAAGAAATGCCACAAAAATTGTGGTTCTAGAGCACGGAACCATTAGAGAACAAGGCACCCACGAAGAACTGATGCAGGTAGACGCCGGAGTCTATAGAAACCTCCAAGATCTTCAAGTACTGAATTAGTTGTGAACCATGGGCGCTACTTTTTTACCTTTGCGTCCAATCCTATCGCATGGCAAATAAAAAAGCACTCATTACTGGAATCACCGGACAAGACGGTGCATACTTGGCAGAACTCTTATTGGACAAGGGCTACGAAGTTCATGGACTGAAGCGTAGAAGCTCCATGTTCAATACGGACCGTATTGATCACCTCTATCAAGATCAGCATGAAAAAGGTGTGAAGATGTACCTCCATTACGGAGACCTCACAGACTCTACCAACCTGATTCGACTAGTAAAAGAAATTGCCCCTGACGAAATCTATAACCTAGCCGCACAAAGTCATGTGAAAGTGAGTTTCGAAACTCCGGAATACTCGGCCAATGCAGATGCGATAGGCACTTTAAGATTGCTTGAAGCCATCCGTATTCTGGGCATGGAAAAGACTTGCAAATTTTACCAAGCCAGCACTTCTGAGCTCTATGGAAAAGTGCAGGAAATTCCACAAAAGGAAACCACTCCATTTTATCCTAGAAGTCCTTACGGGGTTGCAAAACTATACGCATACTGGATTACCAAGAACTACCGAGAAGCATACGGCATGTTTGCGTGCAACGGCATCCTCTTCAACCATGAAAGTCCGTTGAGAGGAGAAACATTTGTGACTCGGAAGATTACTCGAGCTGCGGCACGTTTTTCTTTAGGGCTTCAGGACAAACTGTACCTAGGAAATTTAGATGCTCAGCGCGATTGGGGTCATGCACGTGACTACGTAGAAGGAATGTGGCGCATGTTGCAAACAGAAGTGGCAGATGACTATGTATTGGCCACTGGCGAAACGCATAGCATCAAAGAAATGGCTGAGCTTGCATTTGCCCACGTTGGCGTGAAACTGGAGTGGAAAGGAAAAGGCGTAGACGAAAAAGGAATCGACAAGGCCACAGGAAACATCATCATTGAAGTAGACCCAAGATATTTCAGGCCTACTGAAGTTGAATTGCTTGTTGGAGACGCTTCGAAAGCAGAAAAAGAACTTGGCTGGAAAGCCACCATTCCTTTCAAGCAATTGGTGACTGAAATGATGGATGCAGACATCCTCCTTTTCAAGCGCGACAAATACCTGCTGGATGGTGGGCATGATGTGCTGCGGTATAACGAGTGATTTCTAATAATTAATAGTTAGTAATTAATAGCTATTAGTTAATACCCAAAATCAGATGAGAGCAGCGGTAACAAATAGGGCGGGCGGTCCGGAAGTGATAGAAATTCAGGAGCGGCCTATCCCGATTGCGGTTGAGGGGGAAGTATTGATTAGGGTAAAGGCCTTTGGTCTGAACCGTTCTGAGATGTTCACGCGTCAGGGACATTCGCCAGGCGTGGAATTTCCCAGAATTCAAGGAATCGAATGTGTGGGCATCGTTGAAGAAGATCCTTCCGGCACTTATTCTCAAGGCCAACAGGTGGCCGCCATCATGGGGGGTATGGGCCGGTTCTTCGACGGTGGTTATGCGGAATATGTGTTGGTCCCCATCGGAATCGTATTTCCTTTCGAGAGCAAGCTCGATTGGTCTGTGTTGGGAGCCCTTCCCGAGATGTTTCAGACCGTCAGCGGATCATTGAACGAAGCATTGGAAATTCAGAAAGGTGAAGTATTGCTAATCAGAGGAGGCACCTCTTCCATCGGAATGATGAGCGCACAAATGGCCAAATTCCAGGGACTTACCGTGATCTCTTCCACGCGAAATCCTCAAAAATCTCAGGCCTTACTCGATAATGGGGCGGATCACGTGGTAATTGACAACGGGACGGTTGAAGAGCAGGTCAAAGCATTATTTCCCACTGGGGTCCACAAAGTATTGGAACTGGTAGGAACCGTCACCCTCAAAGACTCACTGAAATGTATTGCACCGAAAGGTGTGGTATGCATGACCGGCATCCTTGGAAATTCCTGGACCATGGATTCGTTCACCCCCATGGGAGATATTCCTTCTTTGGGTCGGCTCACCGTCTACATGGGAGATGCGAAAAATCTTCGCAAAGAAAGGCTCCAGGATTTTATCTCTCAGGTGGAAGCAGGACACATCAAAGTTCGCATTGATAGCACCTTCAAGTTGGACCAAGTTGCAGAGGCTCATAGCTATATGGAGAGTAACCAGGCGAAAGGAAAGATTGTGGTAGTTTGTTGAAAGGTCTCATAATTAGATAAACCTATCTCCGATTCTGAGGATTTTCATTTCCAAATCATATTTTCCAAACTTGAAATTACGAGTCTCTTGAACTTTCAAATTCAGATATGTTCTTTTCCTCAAGTCCAGAAATACTAAACCAATAATATTTGGTTTAGTATTATTGTAAATAATATAAAGCTTTTATCGGTTAAGCGCGTTTATTCCCCCACAGCCATTTGACGTGACAAAGTGGGCATTTTCATCATGTGTTTTACAATTCTGATAAATCCATCACAAGGTAGTTTCGGTTGTTGAATCTGTAGTTGAACTCATTCAGGTATCTAGCTAGGTGTTCTTTGGATAGATGATGATGTATTCCTTTGATCCAGTTCTTGAGGTTGAAGATGTACCAATGCAAGTCCTTGAAGTTACTGAGAATCGAGGATTCGAAGACCAAGTGGTCTCTTCTGCCAACAGCTTTTCGGTATGATGACCAGCCATCTGTAGTCACCAAAGCTTCTTTGTCTACTGTATTATCAATCGCTTTAGCTAACGTTTCAGCTGAGTAATCTTTTATGACCTCTGCCGAAGCGAATTTCATGACAGGCTTCTCATCACCCTCCGGATAGTCTATCTGCAGAGCCACCATTACTTTTTTTTCTTTCCGTTACTTCGTCCAGGCGCTCCTGCCTCTGCACCTCCGACTACTGTTTCATCAACCTCTACACTTCCATCTAGGATCAAGCGACCTTTGACTGTCATCACCTCTTGTATCTTGCGCTTAAAGAACTAAGCCGTATTCTGATGTACGGCGTGTTGTCGCGCTAACTCATGTGTAGATATGCCTTTTTTCAATGTCGTGAGTTGATGTATCATCATGAATGCTTTAGTAATAGGGAACTTGGTGTTATGGAACAAAGTATGCGCTGTGCATGACTCATCGTACTTGCAGACCTGACATTTACGGTAATACCACTTTCGCCCTTTGACACTGACCTTGTGGCCGCACTTCTTGCAGGTGTAACCTTTCGACCATTTAAGATCACTAAGATAGCTGTAACACTGTTCCTTGGTTCCGAAATCTTTCAGGAAACTATGGACCTCTTCATACTTCTTTTCTGACTTTTTCATCTCTTGCCGTATATTGTTACAGCAAAGTAATTTCCCGACTACATACCCTATTTACGGTCTAAGGGGAATATCCGCGCTTAACCAAATATCCAATATTATTTCAACACTATAATCTTGAATTTCAATATAAGTTAATAGTCAGAGAAATTTCAAGAATTAAAGTAACCATTTATAGTTAAGTCACACTCCAAACTCAAGACTCAAACTCCCGCCTCACAAAACAACCACTTGCCTTACGATCTCCTCATATTCATTGTACACACGGAGCGTGTATGTGCCTGAGCTCAGGGAACTGATGTCCAGTTCCAGTTGATTGAATCCTGTGGACAAGTAGAATAATCGATCTAAGACAAGTTGTCCCCTTGCATTGGTGAGATCGACCTGGATTCCATCTGTGCGGGGACTGATCATCCGGATGTAGATCTGGTCAGTAGCGGGGTTCGGAAAAACATCCTCAATCTGAAGTTCCATATTCCCGAGTGGAGCGCATTTGGTGTTGTTCAGCGGGGTGGCTTCCACGGCCAGACCAGAATACGCCTCTGCACTTGCGCAGATATAACGGTCATCCACGCTCGGATCCAACAATACCTGCCATTCGTACAGAATCACTTGTGCCGGCTCCCAAGATTCTGGGCGAATCTCCGTTAGAGTGGCATCTCCGGGCAAAGTGAGCCGCATCGCTACGTCACTCACCGCAAAGTTCCCTTGATTGACCATGGAAGCGCGCACCAGCAATCCGTTCAAAGTTTCTGTAGTTTCTACCGCCACCAATTCCAGGTCCATCACCGGCTCATCCACCAGATAGAGTAGAGAAACATTTGCCGCGCAGCCGTATTGATTGGATGCGGTCAGCTCAATAGTGTACAGTCCGTCTACATCAAAAGTGGTGGCCGGAGCATTTTCCTCGGCCGTTAGGCCATTCCCAAAATCCCAAAAGAAAGAAGCTTCTCCCTCCGTCAAATTGATCAACTGCACCTCCAAGGGTGCGCTACCAATGGGCGGATCTACTTCAAATTGCGGGTTAGGAACCTCAAAGACAGGAATTTGCCCCGTTTCCGAATCCGTACATCCCAATGCAGTTTCCACGGAGAGGAGGACCTGATGAAATCCTTCATTTTCGAAGATGACCATCGGCTGCTGCTCATTAAACTCACCAATACCTTCTACCTCCCACTGCCAGTCAATGATTGGATCGATCTCAGAAGTGGATTGATCAATGAGCTGGAAAGGCTGTCCCAGACAGGCATTGCTGAGGGCGAAATCGGCTTGAGGCAATGGAACGATCTCCACGGGCGCTGTAAAACTGCCCGCACATCCATTGGCGGCGTGGATCAAAAGGCTCACGTCAAAAGACCCAGAACTGGCATACAAATGCGATGGCGATGGCAGGGAACTCGAAGTGTTATCGCCAAAACTCCATACATAACTCGAAGTATTGCCCGCCTCATTGGATTCGATCTCCGCATCGAAAATAGACAACTGCCCAAGGCATTGCCCGAGTACCGTGTAACTTACTGAGGGAGATGGCTGTACGTCCACAAAAACCTGAGTAGTAGTAATACATCCTGCCCAACTGTTCACTTCAATCGTAACTTCCTGAAAACCAACATCTCCAATCAAAAAAGTAGCGGTATCGCCATAAGCAATCTCCTCTCCAACAGTCCAGAATATTTCCTCGATCGCTCCATCTGAAACAACCGCATCCACCCACAGTTCCACAGGCGTTCCGGCACAAAGTAGATCGTAGTTCAAAAATACTTCTGGTACCGCATACACTGAAAGCGTGTCAGCATAAGCAGAAGCACAGCCCGCGTTTGTCACTGCCACAAGTTCAAAAGAGATCTCTCCCGCCTCCAGAGCCGCCAATTCCAGTGGATTTCCAGTGTAATTTGAGCCATCGATCACCCAATTCCATTCTGCTACATTTTCTCCATTCAACACCTCAGCCTCTAGTATCAAAGGACTTCCGGCACACCACACATCAGTAGGTCCCCATGAAATTTCCGGCGCGGTTCCAATGACCGTTACGTCCAAAACTTCCGTGTACGTGCATCCATTTTCATTGGTCGCCATCAGCCCCACTTCCCCGCTTTCTATCACGTTAAAAGTTGGCTCATTGCTTCCATCCATCCATGTGTAAATTTCAACGTTAGACCCTAACGGGTCGAGGAAAAGTGTATTTCCTGCGCAAAGTTCCGCACCCGGTTGCAAACTGGCATCTGAAGCAAAGAAGTCTACTACCACTTGGGTGGGCGACGGCGCGGCGATGCAGCCAAATGCATCCTCAATACTCACTGAAACAATCTGCCCAGCGTCCACGGTAACTTCTGGGGAAGTCTCCCCCGTGCTCCACATAAAACTGTAATCGACCTCATCCAATCCAGTTGAGAAAATATAGTTGTTGCCTTCGCAAATAATTACTTGCTCGGGAAAACTAAGAGTCCCTGGAAATTGAACCTCCACCGTATCCGATTGAAATCGCCCAAGAGCGTCAGTCGCTTCCACCCAATACGTTCCGGAAGTGTTGACAGCAATTTCCTGACTAGTAGCACCGGTACTCCACTGAATTACCGAAAAAGACGGATCTGCACTCAAGGTGGTATCACAAAAATTATCTTCAATCTGAATATCCGGGCCCAACGACAATGGTTGGGTGTAGTAATCGGCTAAGTAGTTTTCTACTTGCAAGGTTTGTAGGCTGTCTAATTCCACATCGAAAATGAGCAGTTCCAAAATATCTCCATTCCATGCCCGATCGATGTAGAAACGATCGCGATTGAAGCGAGAAGCAGTCACGTTTTCTGTGGTCCGAAGTGAAACTACCTGAAAGCCACTCGGGAAAGGAGTATTGACTCCATCTACCTCTTCAAACCCGATGCGCGTGGTGCCTTGCTGAATACCAACATGAGTGAATTGAGCATTCCAAACTTCGCCATTTTGTCCCCGAAGGAAATGGTAGCTGTCGTTATCACCAAGCAGGCTCCGGTTATTGAAAGTTGCTTCATCGGATTCCTTCAATACCCAGAAAACAGATCTAATAGTAGTCAGCTCTGTAAATTCTAGATTGTCGTTGCTTCCGTCAAAACGGACGGCAGATCTTCCGTTCAAGACATCTTCTACCAGGAGAGGTTGATAGTTAGGAGCTACTTCGGAAAGGTGATTATCCTGACCGCTCATGTCTTGCCACTCAAGTACTTTGTTGCTGCCATCCACCACTACATTCGAATCTGCCTTGACCCACAAAAGTAGGCCCCCTACCTCGGATGGATCCCACTGAGCACCGGCCACCTGAGTAGTTAGAAAAACGGCGAAAAAAGCGACGAAACGAATTACTTGCACGGCACTAAAATAAGTCATCGAAAGCACTTTGACGCTTGCTTGCTGGCATTTGTTGAAATGGTATCTTTGGTTCAACGGTTCCAACCTTTGATCAGACTTCGCCAACACATAGACAGCTGGATTTCCGGATTCAAAACACGGAATTCTTTTCTACAGAATTCTCTGTTCATGTCTTCCGCAGGCATCTGGTCCATTTTGATCCAGTTCATCTTTTTCCCCATTCTAGGAAGAATTTATTCTCCGGAAGCTTACGGAACATTTTCAGTCTTCAATACCATTGTGGTGCTCCTCGGTACTGTTGCCACACTTGCCTACCAGCGGGCATTGGTGTTGCCTCGAGACGAAACCTCATTCCGGGCATTGCTGCGTTTGTGTATCCGTGTAACCTGCATTTCTTGCTTGATATTTACAGGCATCTCCTTCATGTTTGGCGGCTGGTTGGTTGAGCAGTTCAATGTGGAGAAACTCGGGAATTGGGTGTATGCTGTGGGACCTGTGGCTTTCCTGTTGGCCATTGACCAAATAGTGGCCACATGGACCGTGCAGGCAAAGGCTTTCCGCCTAAACACTTTCTACACTGCCCCCATTACTTTGGGAAGTAAATTATTTAATGTGGGTTATGGCTGGCTCATCAATGCCACAGCTGAGGGGCTTATTGTGACCATGTCTTTGAGCTATGTGGCACGCATCGTTTTGTTTCCCTGGAAAGTGATCAAGAACGGCTACCAGCACCTGACCGCCCACGTAAGCAAAGATGCAATTCTAGCAGCCAAGAAAGAGTACAGCGCATATCCACGTTACATGCTGTGGAGCAACCTCCTGAACAACGGCTCTAACTTTTTGCCCTTTCTGCTTTTCCCCATCTTCTTATTTCGACCAGATGAATCTGGTTACTACGTCTATGCCTTGGTGGTGCTTGACTTGCCTATCCGACTCATAGGTTCAGGAATTGGTCCCGTGTATTTTCAAAAGAGTGCGGAACTGTGGGATACTGAACCTGAGCGGCTTCGCGTGCAAACCTGGAAGTTGTACAAAGTTCTTGGATGGGGCTCCATGTTGTTGATGGTCATCCTGAATCTGACCGGTGAGTGGGTGTACACCCTGGTCTTTGGCGATCAATGGACCATTGCCGGAGCAGCGATGTCTGTGCTTGTGTTCTCCTATTTCTTCCGTTACCTAAGCGTGCCTGTGTCTAATTTATTCAATGTGGTGCGGAAGGAAAGGCAACTCCTTTACTTTCAGATTCTGCTTTTTATATCTCGTGTGTTGAGTCTGATCATTCCCGGTTTGTTGCTGGGGAGCTTTATGGATATACTGTGGTCCTTTACCCTGGCCAATGCGGTGTGTTACTTTATCCTTTTGATATGGTGTTTCAGACTAATCAAGTTTCCTGTTTGGAAGGTAGTATCCTTCACGCTTGGGGTTTTTACTATTGGGTGTGCGGTGGTGGCTTTAATAAGGTTTGGGGTGATGTAGAATGTTTCGGCACGAGTTACAAACTCGCGCCAGCGGGGAGGTTTGGAGTAAAATAAAATGTTTTCGATACGAGTTACAAACTTGCGCCAGCGGGGAGGTTTGGAGTAAAATAAAATGTTTTCGGCACGAGTTACAAACTTGCGCCAGCATCATGTAAGATTATTTCCTCCTCCAAATTCTAAACCGGAAGGTCAATCGATTCCACACGCTGCTCCAACCCACATTTTCTCTGGTCTTTAGAATTCGCTGAAAGAGATTGGGTTTGAAATCATCTCGGTATCCGGCTAGGATGTAGATGTTATCAATGAGATAGATTTTATTGATGTCCACCAACTTGTAATACCTGGCTCGGACTTCACGTTCTGAGCGGAAATAGCGCACATGGCTTGGTGCAGGAAAATTGGGAACACTCAGAATGCAGAATGTTCCTGGCTTGACATTTTTTAGAATGCGGAGGTCTTCTTCCACATGCTCCAAGACCTCCAGACAAATTACCGTAGCATACTCGCGTTGAAAATTGTCAATGTCGCGGGCATCCCCAACAGTAAAAGATTGCTTGGAATTCTGCCGGGCCATTGCCACGGCTTCCTCACTAAAGTCAAACCCTAGGTAATCCGTATACCCCAGATCTTCTAGCATGTGAGCAAGTTGTCCCGGACCACACCCAATTTCAAGGATCGGTCCTTTCACATTGCGCAGCAAGAATTCCACTTTTACCCAATGCACGTAATAATGCGAATTGCGGTAATGGGCATGATAAGAAGCATCATCCTTGAAGAACTTGTCGTAATAGGCTGCTGGTTGTTCTGGCATCTTGGCGCAATTTAGTCAAAGCATGGCCCATGGTGCAACACAAATCACCACTTTGACATCTGGGGTGTCACATTGGAATAACTATCTTTCCTCGGTGAAAAAATTATTGATCCTCACTTATCATTTTCCTCCGTTCGACGTAACCGCTTCTTACCGTCCCTACGCTTACGCGCGCTTTCTGGAACAAACAGGCTTTGAGGTCACCGTACTCACTTTTGACTGGCCTTCCAAACATACTGGCTTAGAACTCCCCCCACTGCCAAAATCCTCAAGGGTGATAAGAGTTCCAATGACAAATCCCGACCAAAGCACCCAGCTCCCTACATTGTGGAAAGTGCCTCTACTTTCCGCCGCCGCAACCGCGGTGTCTTATACGCAGGGAATCTTTGATTACCACGTGGAAAGCCAGAAGAAGGACATGGACAAAGTCATCAACGAGCTGCTTTCCAAAGAGACCTTTGATTTGTGCATGGGTATATTCTCGCCCCATTTTCATCTGGAGCAGTGTTATCGTATTCACCAAAAATATGGTATTCCATATGTGGTAGATTTCCGCGACGTCTGGAACAACGAGGTGCTCAGTGATGACTATACACCTACTCTCAAAGACAAGTGGCTAAACAACACTATCCTGAAATTCTGGATCAAGTGGATGGAGCAGGCTGCCGGCTGGACAACAATAGCACAAGCGTTGGTGGATTATTTGTCGCCGCACTTTCCCGCAGAAGGCAAAGAAATCTTAAATGGATTTGACCCTGAAGACTTTGAAGAAGATGTCGAACGACTTGATGATTTGACCATCGTTCATGCGGGCACTATTCCCGAGTGGAAACCTATTGAACCATTCTTTGAGGGACTTGCACTTTTTGTGAGACAACATCCGAACATCCCGGTAAGAGCGGTTTTCTTAGGAGTAACAGATGCCATGGAAAAGCGATTGAATTCTCTGCGAAGTAGATTGGGATTGGACGAGCAAGTAGAATTTCACCCACGCATCCCTAAGAGAGGCGCTACGAATTGGATGAAACGTGCTCACCTCTTGTACTATGCCCCTTCGCCAGAAGTTCCGGGCATGTACAACACCAAGTTCTTTGATTACATCGCTTCTGGCACTCCAGTGTTGGTTTGTCCCAGAGAAGAAGATGTGATTCAAAAAGTGTTGGCTGAAACACACACTGGATTCATGGCACACACTCCTTCGGAAGTTGCGGTTGTGTTGAAAAAGGCAGCGGAGGCCCTTCAAGATGGGCATATTATTGAATGTGATAGAATAGAGTCAGCGGTGAATGTCTACACAAGAAAACACCAGGCCATCAAAATGGGGAACTACTTGAATGAGGTGTTGAAAAAATTAGGCAAGTAGCCTATTTAGCTCTGACCAATCCACCTGTCAGTCTAACCAAGCCGGTATGCGTAGCAAGTAGGTTGTATAGGTTCTCTAGTTGAAGTGTGCTGGCATTGAGGTAAACCAACTGCACATCGCGGTAATCGAATGAATTGATCACTCCATTCTGGAAACGATCATTGGCAATTTCCATCGTTCGTTTTGCATTTGACACATTGCGGTTACTCATCCCAAAAATTCGCTGCTGCGCTTGGTATCTCTCGTAAGTGGTGCGCAATTCTGCATCCAGTCTCAATTCAAGATCTGCCAATCCCAACGAACTTATTTCAGTTTGAATCTTAGCATTCTGCAAGGACCTGCGGGCCTTACCTCCATTGAACAGGTTAAAATTCAGCACAAAATTCCCAAAATAATTCAGGGTTGTTCCGTCTCCTTCAAGCTCCCCAACTTTGAATCGGCTGTCTGCTTGGTTGATACCTGCTTGAAAAGAAACAACCGGATACAAAGACGACCGTGCTCGGTTCACATCCTCTTCGATCAAACGCAAATTGAGGTATTGGTTTTTCATCTGCTGGTTGCTGGAGCGCATCCGCGATTGTAAATCTTCAATGACAAAAACTGCTGCCGGATCACCCAAACCAGTTGTGAGCTCCCATTGAATATCTTCAGACTCTGCCATCAGAAGATTGAGGTTCCTTTGGGCATTTCTTGCCGCCAATTCCTGCATCAAATAATTAGTGCTGTCCGCAATTATGGCATTTTCAAATTGCAAGATTTCAAACGTCGTACTTGCGCCCAATTCCTGTTTGACCTGCATGTAGTTCAAACGGTCTTCGGACAAGTGTATCACATCACTCAACACCTCCAGCTTGGCTTGTTGCAACGCAGCCTGATAATAGGATATGATGATTGCCTGAAGCGTGTTTTCAATGACCAACGCAGCATTTCCTTCACTTTGTTCCTCCAATATTTCAAGTTGACGTTTTGCAGCAAACATCCCAAAACCATCAAACAAGGTCCAGTTGAGGTTGGCTCCGTATTGAAGAGTAGTCGACTCCAATTTATCCTGAATGAAAGCCGTTGGATTTTGACTTTGATCTGAAATATTGTTGCTGAAACTTCCAGTGAGGCCAATGACCGGCACCGCATTGGTTTGTCCCCAGGTATTGTTGTTCGCCTGAATTTCCGCAGACAACTCAGCTATTTGAATTTGAAAATTGTTTTCAAGCGCACGTGAAATAGCATCGTCCAGCGACAACTGCGTTTGAGCCGTGGCAGCTACACAGAAGCAGACAGAAAGAAGGGTCAGTTGAATTTGCTTCATGCTATTCTTGTTTTTCAAAACGTTCAATACTTTGCAATTCTCGTATCGCAGGTTCAGCGTCTTGTTCCGGAGGAATTTTCCCGTTTCGCAACCACACCCAAGTGCGGTGCAATGGATTGATCCAGACCAAAAAGACCGGCAATAAGACCAGAATAATGACCGTAGTAAACAGCAATCCGAAAGCCACTGATATGGCCATTGGGATAAGGAACTGGGCTTGGAAACTCTTATTCAAAATCAAAGGAGCTAGTCCTGCAATGGTAGTAACAGAAGTTAGAAGAATAGGCCTAAAACGGCTCATTCCTGCCTGGAAAATACTCTCTCTCCAGTTGATTCCTTTTTTCAAATTTATGTTGTAGGCAGCAACAAGCACAAGACTGTCATTGACCAAAATTCCAATCAACGCAATCATTCCCAAAATCGAGAACAAACTGATTTGAGCACCAAGCACCCAGTGACCAAGGCTCACACCTATCAAACCAAATGGAATCAAGAGGAACACCGCTAACCCTTGCAATGGCGAGCGGAAAGTTAGTATGATGACAAACAACATCAATAAGAAGATCAACGGCATTACTGTTTGAATCGACTTCTGTGATTTTGCGGTCTCTCTATTTTGCCCTTCATAACTTACACGTACCTCTGGATATCCAGCCAAGATTACCGGAATCACATTTTCTTTGATATCAGCAATAGCGTCTGTAGCGGAAACGGTTGAATTCGCAATGTCTGCACTGACCTGCACCTCTCGCTGGCCGTACATGCGATTGATGGCTACGATTCCACGTTCCACATTTAGCTCAGCTAGTTCTGTCAAAGGAACTTCCAATCCGGTTGCGGTGCGAATTCTAATTTTTTCCAGTTGAGCAACTGAGGAACGGTCAGATTCATCCAAGCGCACCCATACACGTACTTCATCTTCTCCGCGTTGCAAACGCTGGACTTCGTTTCCAAAGAAACCTTGTCGTAATTGCGAAAGCACTTCCTGCTCGGTCAGCCCCAAATGATAGGCTTTAGGCTTTAATTTTACGTTGACTTCCTTGAGGCCTTTTTGGTTATTATCTGTGACATCACGAAGGTCGTTGCGCTTTTCCAATTCAGTTCTGAGATCTGCAGCAGCAGCCGATAATTCATCCAAATTGTTGCTCAATAAGGACACAGAAACGGGTCTTCCAAAAGGAGAAAATGCTCCGAAACTCAGGTTTTCAGCTCCATAGATTACTCCAGTCTTTTCACGAATCAATTGAGTAACCTGCATCACCCTTACATTTCTCCTTTCTCCATCCAAAAGCTGTACACGCATGCTGCCATCATAAGTAGTAGGCCCCAGATTCTTATCTATCGCTTGTACTATTTGAAGAGTATCCTCGCGCTCCGCGCTTAACTCCTTGTTCACTTCCCAAATTGCGACTTCAATTTTATCCAGCGCCTCCTTGGTAAGATGCTCTCGGGTACCCGCAGCCATCTTTAGATTGATGGTAATGTTATCGCCTTCGATGAAAGGGAAGAAGGTAGTTTTCACGAATCCCCCGCCTATCAATCCCGGGACAGTAATCAGGAAAATTCCAATGATGATACTTGCGGTAATCCAGCCATTCTTCATGCTAAAACGAAGCACCGGAGCATAGATGCGGTTGCGCATCCAATTCATAAAATTCTGCAACCCACGCTCAATACCATTGGGCTTAGCTGTTCTGGAAAGTGCCTTGCTGTGACCTACGTGCGCAGGCAGAATAAAGGCTCCTTCTACCAATGAAAACACGAGGGTCAGGATCACAACCGTGGCCATCTCCGCGAAAATATCGCCAAGTCGTCCCTCAATAAAATAGAATGAAGAAAACGCAATGATAGTAGTGACAATGGCCGAGAACACCGCGGGAAGCACTTCCATTGTTCCGTTGATAGTGGCGTCAATTCTGGATTCACCTAGCTCGTAATGTTGGTAGATGTTTTCCGCAATCACAATTCCATCATCCACCAGAATTCCGATCACTAGGATCATTCCGAACAGTGAAACTACATTGATGGTGATGCCAATCATACTTGCCAAGACAAACATCCCAGCAAAGGACACTGGTATGGCCAAAGCCACCCAAAATGCCAGTCGGTAATTCAGAAATAAAGCAAGGAAAAGAACTACTAGAAGAAATCCAAAAATGCCGTTGCTCACCAATAAGTCAATACGTTGGCTCAAAGTGATTGAACCATCTCTGATCACATCCAAACGGACTTCCATGTTCTGCTGGTTATACAGCTCAATGTATGTCCTCACATGCTCGGTGATATCTAGCATATCTTCAGACAGGAGGTTGTTCACAGTCACCACTACCGCTGGGGCTCCGTTGAACCAGCTTCTGCTCGGATTGTCCTCACTCCATTGGTCAGTGACCTCAGCCAAATCTCCCAAACGAATCACTTTGCCGTCTGGCGTGGCACGCACCACCAAGTCACGAAGCTCCTTGGCTCTGTATTCTTTGTACCTACCTCTGATCAACAACTCTTCTCTTTCAGTCTTGATCTTTCCTCCAGTGGTTTCGATGTTGGCTGCTCGAATAGCTCCTGCTATTTCAGCAACAGTAATATTCAACGCCAAGAGTCGATCTTCTTTCAGTCTTACTTCAATTTCTTCTGCAGGATACCCGCTCAACTCTACTTGGGAAATTCCAGGGATAGATCGAACATCCGTCTCAATGTCCTTTGCATATCGTTTGAGGGTGGCGAGATCGAGGTCGCCATTTACAGCAAAGCTGATGGCAAAATTGATCGCATCTTGCTTGAAAATAACAGGAGGCTCCATTCCCAAGGGAAAACTGGAAATCCGGTCAACAGCATTCTTTACATCTTGAAGAATCTCGTCCGTTTGATCTTCATCTAACACCTCTACAGTAATGCTTCCGGAGTTTTCAGAACATACAGATTTGACCTGATCCACACCTGCAATGCCTTTGAGGTTGTCTTCGATCTTGGCTACAATACCTTCTTCGATTTCTTCAGGACTAGCACCTGGATACACCACTTGAATTGCGATGATCTTGCTGGCGGTTTCCGGAAAAAAAGTGGATTTGAGATTGGTCATTCCCAATATCCCCGAAATCAGCAATGCGATCATCAGCATGTCGCCATTGATCGGATACTTTATGAAATAGCGTATGAGTCCTCTCATTGCGCTACAGGTTTCACTCTCATTCCATCAAAAGCATTCGGTAGTGGCTCTGCTAACAAAGTGGTTCCAGAAGGAATCCCAGACAACAAGCAGTGCTCCAGACTTTGATGGACTACCAAAGGTCTCATCAATACCAAGGAGCTATCTTTCACCGCATACACTTGATTTTCTGCGGTTAGCAAATCTGTTTGCAGGCGCAACACATCGTTCATTGGAGCTGACCGAATCACGCCATTCAAATACATCCCGTCTTTCAGAGATTCTCCTTTTACAGAAACAAACACTTTTGCGGTTTGTGTCGTCGGGTCAATATAATTAGAAATCCTGCTCACTCTTCCGTTCCAGTCACCACTATTATCCTCGGCCTTTAGGCCAACTTCATCCCCTACTTTCACCACACTCAAAGCTGAACCTAACACTGCCGCTTCAACTTCAAATTCGGTGGTATTCATAAACTCTCCTAACTTTTGTCCCGGCCTCACCAACGTCCCGGCATTCACCAAACTTGAAGACACCACCCCAGAAAAAGGTGCCCGAATGGTATACTTGGCCAATCTCTCCTCTGAAGAACGGATGGAGTAATATTGATTTAAAATACCTCTATTACTGAGGAAATATTTCTCTTTGTCAGAAGCTGGCTCAGGTAAGTTTTCCAACGCCGCGTTTACATCCAGATCATTGGTGTATTGGCTCCAAACTTCATATCGATCAGCAAAATCCAATTTGATCTCGGCTAAATTTGAAGTGAGCAACTGCAGAAAACCACTTTTTTGGGCTACCAACTGCAGTCGTAGTTCTTCAGAGTCCAATCTAAAAATGACTTCTCCTGCCTGGTACTTCACCCCTTCTCTGAAATCCTTTCCACTTGAAAGCAAACGGCCATTCACTTCAGAATACAGCTCAATTTTTTGTTTGGCAACGGCTCGTCCTTGAATGAATGTCTCTGGCTGGAAATTCCCAATTTCAGCTTTCATGGTGCGCACTTCTTTCACCGCTTTTGGAGGAATGCTCACGGGTGGATCCGTCTTCATTGAAATAAGCCCTTTCATGAATAGAAAAGCAACCAATAGAATGGCCGCACCCAGAACAATACGCAGAATAGAATTCAGCAATGGATTCATAGTTTGGAGTTGAGAGGTGCAAATTTAGAGTTTATTCCAAGCAATTTATGTCTTAAAAGTCACACCAATAGAAAGTCTAAATACAATCAATATTTTTCCCTTTATTGAGTGAATTTAGCCCCTTTTGTAGAAGAATATCCATACCCCTTCAATCTGCACCACAACTCTTGAATTCCCCTTAAGCATCTGATTTCTTTAGGCTTGGGCCTGAGGAATGGTGTCTTGCCCTGCTTCGGATTAGTTTCTGAGACCACTAATGACAAAGGCAATTTAGAATTACCATGAAAATGATATGAGTAATAGAAGGCATAGGATGGCGCTTTCAGAAAGTGAAAATCTAATTTAGAGCTTGACTTAACGTCCAAATAATCACACCTTGGTTTACTTAAAAAAGCCTGCATTCATGCAGGCTTTTTTTGTTTCAAATTGGCGCACATTGATCCCTCGACCTGTCGGTCGGGGCTGCGAGAATGCCGCCCTTCGGGCTCGTTTCGGCTTGGAGCCGTTTTTTTCAAGCTGGCGCGAGTTTGTAACTCGTGCCGAAAAGCACCATTCAATAGCAGCCCTCTGTTGGCGCGAGTCTCTGACTCGTGTCTCAAAGTATCATTCCACCACAAATCGCAGCTGGCGCGAGTTTGTAACTCGTGTCGAAAGCTCCTTCGAGTCAATAGTGATCATGTACAAACCTGCATCCCAATTAGAAACAGGAACTTCCACCTGATCCGCACTCCCAGTTAATTCCCATACCAGTTTCCCGCGGGCCTCATAGATCCGGATCAAAGATCGACCAACTCCCAATCCGGAGATCGTCAATGCTTCCCGTGCCGGATTTGGATACACGGAAACTGCAGTCAGCTCATCAGCCTTAACAACAGAACTTGCCAGCGCATCGATCTCCAGGCTGCCAGAAGCTGAACCACATGCATTTTCAAGCTGTAGTGTAACATTATAAATACCGTCTGCTGAGTAAGTATGAGTGGGAAACGCGAAGTCAGACACAGCCCCATCGCCAAAATCCCAGGCATATTCCTCGGCGCCAGCCAAATTGAAGAAAGCATATACTCCTGGAGATATTTCTTCTACTTGAATATTCACAGCCGGCGGAATACAGGGGAAACATGCATCAAAATCAACATGGAGGGAATCTACCTGAGGCCCCAAAAAGGCCAACGAAGCAGTAGCAGGGGCATCTTCTTGGGGGCGGTGGTAGGTGAAGGCATGATTCAAACAATGTGAATCTCCTGGTTCAAGTGTAAAAGCCCCTGAGGAAGCAATCATCTTCACGTCAAATGGAGGAATATCTCCAAAGATCTCTGGCTCTTCAATGGGAGCTTCCCACTGGAAATCCTTCGCCTCATTGTTCTCCGTATAATGAGCTCCATTTGACAAATATGACCGAAGATAATTGTAAAAATTAGCGGGGACGGTGAAGTTGGGAAAGACATTCACATCTGTTCCGATCACATGCGACATTGGAACCGTCTCATTGTCTATGATTCCATCATTATCTCCGTCTTCATTGTCTGGATCTTCCCATGGTCCCCCCAACTGAACCCAAGCCCCGGCAGGAATACGACTCTCAAAAGAAGAGGCTTCAAAACTAGGTTCATCATAATTATCTCCATTGTACACATACACTGCTTGACGTGTCGAATCAGATCCAAAAAGATCGTCATTGGGCGAACCTAGATCAAAATCCAAAAAGTGCCCTACATGAGTATCCATCAACGTCTGCGTTCCCCGATTGATGATCATTTCCTGATGGAACAATGAACGACCTAAGTAATTACTTGCGGAATAAGCATAGGTCATATGTTGTATCTCCAACCCTATTGGTTCTGAATTGGAATATAAGTGTGGACCTCCGGTATCATTCGCAATCCAGAACGCACAGACATGCCCCTTCAATGAATTGCAGCAGTCGTCGCCTCCATAGACTGAAATGAAATAAGGCGCATCACCAACCGATGGATCATAAGTGCCATCTGAATTGTAATCATAAAAAGGCGCTAGGTAAAAGTCCTGATTCAATGCATTATCTCCATGGGCTGGATATTCCAAAAATGACTCTGGGATGATGTATCCTACAGGAAACAATTCTTCCAGATCACAGTCTGGGTTATTCATGCAGTCAAAATATTCCTTGTGCCTCTGAACATGTTGTTCATAGATTACAAAAAAGCGATCCCAGTTAAGGCAATTTTCTAAACTTGAAGTGGCTGTCCCGTCGGTAGAAAGCGGCCCAGCATAAAAATCTGTCCCGTTTCCATCATATCCGGCACCTGCCAATTTCAGTTGTTGATCCGGTGATATGCCACCTATGATCAATCCGGCGGTATACAGGAGGTTTCCACCTACCTGTTCCGGCAGCCACATCCCCCAGCCATCTTGATTAGCATTCCAGAAAGAACCTCCATGTCCAAGCCGTACATGTATTTGGTTGGCTCCAAATTCTCCAATTGCAGTCGGTCCATCGCATTCTTGCGCAGATAGCATTGAAGCAATTCCAAGAAACAATAATAATGAGGAAAATCTTTTCATTGTATTTGGGTTTTGGTTGTGACATCAAGGAATGAAACTAAACGCAAAAAATGCAAATTGTCTCTTTCATTCAATCCCAATAATTGCAGGTCCACGAACGTACAAAGACTTTGGGGAATTCATGAACGGTACGTGAAAATGAATGAAGGGTGATGGGGGTGTTTTTTTCGGGGGTAATTTAGGATAGTGAGTTGCAGAGTAAAATGATTGCTGGATGGAATGAACCTCAAGGCACGAGTTACAAACTCGCGCCAGCTTGGATGATTTCCCGACTAACAAGCCTGGAGGCACGAGTTACAAACTCGCGACAGCTTGGATGATTTCATGACCTAACAACCTCA